>WBXJ01000043.1 GCA_008933045.1 Verrucomicrobiota bacterium | reverse complement strand
CGGAGATCGAGGGCTACCAGAAAGTCATCAACGGCGCCCGCGCCGTCCTCGACCACTACCGCCCCCACATCCCCATCCACCCCGACTGGCCGATGGTGAAACTTGGTGAGGTTTGCAGTTACGCGGGAGGAACCCAGCCCCCGAAGGAGACATTTATTTCAGAGCCCCGCGAAGGCTACATCCGCCTCCTTCAAATTCGCGACTACAAGAGCGATAACTGGATGGTCTACATTCCGACGAGTGAACGACACAAGACTTGCGAGCCAGAGGAAGTGATGATTGGGCGTTACGGCCCGCCGGTTTTTCAAATTCTGAAAGGCAAACGCGGTGCCTACAACGTGGCTCTCATCAAATGCATTCCCGACTTGGCGCGCCTTGAACAGATGTGGCTCTTTCACTTTTTGCGTTCGCCAAGAGTGCAGGAAACTGTGATCGCGCTTTCAGGTCGGGTGAGGCAGTCCGGCGTTAATCCTGCCGACCTTGACGAGATCGAAATCCCCCTCCCACCCCTCGCCACGCAGCAAGCGATCGTGGCGGAGATCGAAGCCGAGCAAGCGCTGGTCGCCGCCAACCGCGAACTGATCACCCGCTTCGAGCAAAAGATCCAAGCCACCCTCGCCCGCATCTGGGGGGAAGAAACGCCCGCCGCCCCGGAGGCTTGAGCCATGGAAGAAGCCGCCGGACTTGCAGGAAGAAGCCGTGAAGACTGTGCTCGCGCAGGCGGAGTTGCTGTGCGCCGAGTGGGTATGAGAGGGAAGTTGGAGGTCTGTTTCTTGGTTGACTCTCGGGGTGTCGTGTTGCATTTTCTTGGGGTCGTCTAGATCAAAGCGTGTGCTTGTTTTATGGGTTTTGGCGGCGAGATTGGAGTGGTTTTTCTCCTTCTCTGTCTGGGTAGGTTGGAACAAATTTACCGAGAGTAGTCGGCTTTAGTTTTGTTTTGTTTATGGAGAAACAGGTTGGTTTCATGAAGGCTCTCAAATGCCGTGAGTGCGCTCGAGAGTATCCGCTCGCTGCGACTCACGTTTGTGAGTTTGATTTTGGACCTCTCGAGGTGGTGTATGATTATGCCCGCATTGGGGCCTCGCTCTCGCGGGAAAAGATCATGGCCCGACCGCCAACGATGTGGCGTTATCGCGAGTTGTTGCCGATCGCTCATGAGCCTACCGTCGGATTTCAAGTCGGCTACACGCCGCTCGTAAAAGCCAATCGCCTTGCAAAGAAATTGGGGCTGCGCGAGTTGTGGATCAAGAATGATACGGTTAATTACCCAACGCTTTCGTTTAAAGATCGAGTGGTGAGTGTGGCTTTGAGCCGCGCTAGGGAATTGGGGTTCACGACGGTGGCCTGCGCTTCGACAGGGAATTTGGCTAATTCAGTGGCGGCGAATGCGGCCTCGGCAGGGCTGAAATCTTATGTCTTTATCCCGGCTGACCTAGAGCAGGGTAAGGTGATTAACTCATTGGTTTACGGCGCAAATGTCATTGGGATTCGCGGTCATTACGATGAGGTGAATCGTTTATGCGCGGAGATCGCTGGCAAATTTGGCTGGGCGTTTGTGAATGTGAATATGCGGCCCTATTATGCCGAAGGCTCCAAGAGCATGGGGTTTGAGATTATGGAACAGTTGGGTTGGCAGATTCCTCAACATACCGTGGTCTGCATGGCCTCGGGTTCGCTGCTGACTAAAATCCATAAGAGTTATCAGGAGTTTAGTAAGTTGGGATTGGTGAATGAGGCGAGTTATAAGGTGCATGGAGCTCAAGCAACGGGTTGCTCACCTATTTCAACGGCTCAAAAAGCGGGATTGGATTTCTTCAAACCGGTGAAACCGAACACGATCGCTAAATCGCTGGCGATTGGCACACCGGCGGATGGGTTTTACGCGCTGAAAGTGATGAAGGAAACTGGGGCTTCCTCAGATGACGTGACGGATGATGAGATTCGCGAAGGCATCCGGTTGCTGGCCGAGTGTGAAGGTATTTTTGCGGAAACGGCGGGCGGGGTCACGGTTGGGGTGGCTAAGAAATTGGTGGCTTCAGGAAAGATTCCTGTCAATGATTCTGTCGTTCTCTGCATCACGGGCCACGGCCTGAAAACGCTCGACGCCGTGGTAGGCCATGTGGGTCGGCCTCGGGAGATTCGTCCCAGCCTGCGCGAGTTCGAAGCCTTGCTGGATGCAGAGGCTAAGTCGGCTATTACTGTTTAAATCTATGGCTAAAGTTCGTATTCCAACCCCGTTACGCAAACTCACGAATAATGAGGAGCTTGTGGAAGTCAACGCCGCGTCGGTGGGCGAGGTGTTTAAAGAATTACAAAGCCGGTTCCCCGGCATCCAAGAGCGCTTGCTGGACGAGTCCGGAGCCGTGCGCCGGTTCGTCAATGTGTACGTGAACGAGGAGGATATTCGATTTTTGCAAAATCAGGAGACTCCGATTCAACCGACAGACGAGATCAGCATTATTCCTGCGATCGCTGGAGGTTAACCAAGGATTGATTATGGCTGCAAAAATCAAAAAAGTACTTTTGAAAAAGCCTGTAAAGGACATTACCCAAAAGACCCGCTTATGGTTAATGTATCCCGCAAAACAGATCACTCACCCTGTCATTTGGGAGTTAAGTCAAAAATTTAAGGTCGTTACTAATGTCCGCCAAGCCAGCGTGACCGATGAGATCGGGGTGGTTTGCTTGGAGCTGGAAGGGCCACGATCGGAAATTACGCCGGCGATCAAATGGCTCGAAAAAAAGGGAGTCAAAGTGGAACCTGTTGAGATCAACGTTCTGGAGAGTTAATCCATCACCATCTCCGCGCCGACTTTAATGGCGTAAATACTTAGCCACAGCTTCGGTTCGAGAACGGACGTGAAGTTTTTCGTAAATCCGACCGACGTAAGTATGCACCGTCTCGAAAGAGATTTCAAGTTTGCTAGCAATTTCTTTGTAAAGAAAACCTTCAGCCAAAAGGTCAAGAACCTCTTGCTCGCGCCGAGATAAACCCTCAGTGACTTTGTTGTAGGTCGAATTTTTTTGGAACGATTGCACCACCTTGCGTGCAATGTGGGTGGACATGGGTGATCCGCCGCGATGAACTTCCTGGACTGCTTCGAGAATCATATTCGGCGAGGCGGATTTGAGCATGTAACCACTCGCACCCGCAGCTAGAGCTTGGTAAATCTGATCGGTATTCTCGTAAACGGTCAGCATGACCACCAGAATTTTTGGCCACACCACCTTGAGCTTTGCGACGCAGTCAATCCCACTCATGCCCGGGAGATTGATATCCATGAGAACGACTTGGGGTTTGCGTTCCGGAATATCGACGAGGGCGGCCTCTGCGTTCGGGTAGTCAGATAAACATTCAAAGCCGGGGGTGCGTGAGACCAACTCTGCCAAGCTCTCTCGGACTAGTTGATCATCCTCAACGATGCAAACCGTAATGGTTTCCTGTTTCATGGTGACCGAAGACTCTGTGATATTTTTGGGGAATGGAAAAGCCCAAACATCGAAAGAAAAAACACTGACAACAGCCTTAAAATCCCGTTTAGTGACCACCGTTGTTCTATGCCGAAACGCGCCGACATTCATTCTGTTCTGATCATTGGAGCCGGGCCGATTATTATCGGTCAGGCCTGTGAATTTGATTATTCCGGCACCCAGGCGTGCAAAGCCTTGCGTGAGGAAGGATACCGAGTTGTGTTGGTGAATTCGAACCCAGCTACGATCATGACTGATCCGGAGTTTGCGGATCGTACGTATATCGAACCCATCACGCCGGAGTGTGTCGAAAAAATTATTGTTCGCGAACTGGCGGAAATGAAACTGCTCGGAGTGTCCGGCAAGTTGGTGTTGCTCCCCACATTGGGTGGACAGACCGCCTTGAACACTGCCATGTCGCTGCACAAAAATGGCGTGCTCGATAAGTATGATGTGGAAATGATCGGTGCCAAGGCCGAAGCAATTCACAAAGGAGAGGATCGAGCCACGTTTAAGGAACTGATGCTGAGCATCGGACTGGATGTGCCAATTAGCGGCACGGCGCATACGATCGAGGAAGCTCTAGCCGTGGCAGAAAGAATTGGTCGCTACCCTCTCATCATCCGTCCAGCGTTTACCCTCGGTGGAACGGGCGGAGGTATCGGTTACAACCGCGAAGAATTTGAAACGATCGCCAAGCGGGGCATTGAGCTTTCACCTGTTGCTGAGATTCTGGTCGAGGAATCGCTGCTCGGCTGGAAGGAATACGAAATGGAAGTGATGCGCGACCGCGCAGATAATTGCGTCATTATTTGTTCGATCGAGAATTTTGACCCCATGGGCGTTCACACGGGGGATTCAATCACAGTGGCCCCGATTCAGACGTTGACCGACAAGGAATTCCAGATCATGCGCGATCAAAGTTTCGCGGTGATTCGAGCTGTCGGTGTTGAAACAGGGGGATCGAACATCCAGTTCGGCGTCAACCCTGACAACGGGCGCATGGTGATCATCGAGATGAATCCGAGGGTTTCGAGATCCTCGGCACTAGCGTCTAAAGCAACGGGGTTTCCGATTGCAAAGATCGCCGCAAAACTCGCCGTTGGATACCTCCTTGATGAGATCAGAAACGACATCACACGGGTGACCCCAGCTTCCTTCGAACCTACGATCGATTACGTCGTGACGAAAATCCCACGCTTTGCTTTTGAGAAATTTCCGCAAGCAGATCCTACCCTGACAACCATGATGAAGTCCGTCGGCGAAGCCATGGCGATCGGGCGCACATTCAAGGAGAGTTTGCAAAAATGTCTGCGCTCCCTTGAAATCGGACGTTCCGGACTCGGAGGCGACGGCAAGCCCTGGCGGATTGGCACCGAAGTCTACGGCGACCGAGATATTCTGCCGCGTGAAGTGATCTCCCGAAAATTAAGCATTCCAAACGCCGAACGAATCTTTTTTATCCGACATGCGCTTCGGGCCGGATTCAGCATCGAAGATATTTTTCAACTCTCTAAAATCGACCGCTGGTTCCTGACGCAAATTAAGGAAATCGTGGATATGGAAGAAGAGTTGGCTCAGTCCAAAAACTAATTGCTCGTCAACACCGTGCGTCGAATCCGGCTATGAGTTGGTTTTATCGTCAGGTTATTCGCCGAGCCTTGTTCCAGCAGGACTCCGAGTCCGTGCATGAGTTGACTCTCAAGGCGTTAGCAACTGTGGCGCACTCGCCATTTTTGCTGAATGTACTGACTTCGTTTTATGGAGCTGAACCTCGGCCCCTCCGGTTGTGGGGATTAGATTTTCCGAATCCAATTGGGCTAGCCGCAGGAATGGACAAACGCGCTGTCGCCTTGCCCGCTTGGGCTGCGATGGGTTTCGGGTTCTGTGAATTAGGGGGAGTAACTTGGCATTCTCAATCAGGTAATCCCCGACCTCGAATGTTTCGCGCAACGCGAACAGAAGCCCTAATCAACCGAATGGGCTTCAACAACGATGGAGCTGAGGCGTTTGCTGCGACGCTGCGAGGATGGCATAATTCTGGACTTTGGCCGAAGCATCCGGTCGGGGTGAATCTAGGTAAATCCAAAATCACACCATTGGACGAGGCCGGTCAAGATTACGCGCAAAGCCTGAACTTGCTCTGGCCACTGGCAGACTTTTTTGTCGTCAACGTCAGTTCCCCCAATACCCCCAACCTACGTCAATTACAGGATAAATCTGCTTTGGACGAAGTGTTGGATGCGGTACAAACCGTCAATCAGAAGCACGCGGCTGCCTCCTCCGCAGCAGCGAAACCGATTCTTGTTAAAGTCGCACCCGACCTTTCTTTCGAAGCACTCGATGAAATTCTTGAGCTGACCGAGTCGCGAAACCTCGCGGGCATCGTGGCGACAAATACCACCATCGCTCGCCCACCCACCACCGACTTGCGGACGAGGCGAATCTACGAACAAACTGGCGGCTTAAGCGGTCGCCCGTTACGGGATCGAAGCACCGAGGTCATCAAACATTTGGCCAAAAACACACACGGAAAACTCCCAATCATCGGTGTAGGCGGTGTTTTCTCAGCAACGGATGCCATGGAAAAATTTGCCGCAGGTGCTTCGCTGGTTCAGATTTATTCGGGCCTCGTCTACCAAGGACCCAGCTTAATTCAGGAAATTGTCACCGGTTTGGATTCCTCCGAACGCGAAGTTTATTACTGATATTTCCCAGAATTTCTTTAAGTTAGTGGCATGAGATTCCGTGTTCCCCAGTTACTTAAGTCACTCTTGTGTTTTGGGGTGACGATCATGGGTTGGTTCGTTGGTGCGTCATCCCCAGCGCAGGCCGCTTCACCCGCTATCTTTGACCGAACCAATTTAGTCGCGTGGTGCATCGTTCCATTTGATGCGAAGAAGCGGGGGCCAGAGGAACGAGCTCAGATGTTGAAACGCCTTGGACTTAGTCGACTGGCTTATGATTGGCGTGCGGAACATATTCCCACCTTTGATGCTGAAATTGAAGCCTGCCAACGTCACGGAATTGAGCTGACTGCTTGGTGGTTTCCATCAACTTTAGATAAGGATGCCCGAACGATTCTTGATGTTCTGGAAAGGCACAAAACAAAAACTCAACTATGGGTCACGGGTGGTGGCGAACCCACCAAGACACCCGAGGAACACTCTCAACGACTCAAAACCGAAGTCGAACGACTGCGTCCTATTGCTGAAGCCGCTGATCGAATAGGCTGCCGAGTGGGTCTGTATAATCACGGAGGTTGGTTTGGAGAACCGGAGAATCAAATCGAGATCATCCGAGCTTTGGGTTTAAAAAATGTGGGGATCATTTACAATTTGCATCATGGTCACGCTCATTTGGCGCGGTTTGCAGAACTCCTGAAAAAAATGGCACCTTACCTTTACGCGATTAATCTAAATGGAATGGTCAAAGACGGCGATCAATCGGGAAAGAAAATCCTCCACTTAGGCGAGGGCGATCAGGAGTTAGGTTTACTAAAAATCATCAAGGACAGCGGTTGGAAAGGTGCGGTGGGGATTCTCGATCATCGACCCGAAACTGATTCGGAAGAGACTGTGGGTCGAAACTTACGCGGATTGGATGCTCTTCGATTGCAACTTTAACAGCGATTTGGCAGCGTTAAACTCAAATTGATGAACCACATTTTAGTCCTTTACGATTCCAAGTCCGGCAACGTCCTTAAGATGGCAGAGCTTGTTGGCCAAGGTGCTGCCTCCGTGCCAGAAACCGAGGTTCGCGTGCTCAGCGTTGACGAAGCCAAAGCTGAGGATGTGGCGTGGTGTGACGGGATCGCCGTTGGCAGCCCCACAAATATGGGAATACTTTCTTGGAAGATGAAAAAATTCTGGGATGAGGTGATGGGTCCCAGTTGGATGCAACTTGATGGCAAGATCGGCTGCGCCTTTAGTTCTGCCGGCGGCTGGGGCGGCGGGATGGAACTGGCTTGCCAATCCATTTTAACCGTTTTAATGAATTTCGGTTTTCTGGTTTTCGGCGTCACGGATTACGCCTCTAAAACCGTCACGTTGCACTACGGTGCGGTAGCTGCCAAGGAACCTCGTGACGAAGGGACTCAAGCCGGTTGTCGGCTTCTGGGCCAACGATTGGCGGAATGGACAGCACTCTATGTCCACGGGCGCAAGGATCAGCATCCCACCTTAAGACTTGACCAGCGCCAACGCCCCGGCTGATGTCCGGTTCCTCAACTACGACACTTCCTACCTCATCGGAAATTTCCCCCTAAAACGGTTTGATTGAAACATGATTCGCCTCGTACTTTTTGATATTGATGGAACCTTAATCCGTTCCGGTGGAGCTGGAGTCCGAGCTTTTGGACAAGCATTCGCCTCGGTATTTGATGCGCCACAAGCGACGGAAGGTGTCAGTTTTTCCGGTCGAACCGATCACGCGCTCCTGCGGGAATGTTTGACACGAATCGGACTCGAAACCACGCCAGAGAATGTGACACGTTTTTTCGATGTGTACACGAAGATTCTTCAGGAATTATTGGAGGTGATCCCGGGTGAGGTTTGCCCTGGGGTTGACGATTGGCTTTCAGCTTTGAAACTTCTGCCACATCGTCCTGCGATCGGCCTTTTGACGGGCAACATCCAACGAGGAGCGGAATTAAAACTGAGGCGTTACGGACTGTGGCACCACTTCTGTTTTGGAGGTTACGGGGATGACCATGAGGATCGGAATCGGATCGCCGCTGCGGCCTACGATCGAGGGGCACAACATCTCCGCACGGCATTGCGGGGGGATGAGGTTTTAGTGATCGGGGATACTCCGCACGACATCACCTGCGGCCGAGCCATTCAAGCAAAGGTCCTCGCAGTCGCCACAGGAGCGCATTCGGTGACCGAATTAACTCCTCACAGAGCGGATTGGCTCGTGCAGGACCTGCGTGCGATTGGCCCAGCGGAAATTTGTCTCTAATGCGAATGCGGCCGACCCGTGCCGCACTTTCCACATGAACGCGGCGTGCCAGAGCACTCTGCACCCGCGCCGGAAGCTGTCGGTGTGCTCGACGCAAAAACCGATAGTTGTTTGATCAGTTCAGTGGATCCGCAGTTCGGGCAGGTCGTCCCCGTCCAATCCTTCGATCGCACTAAAATTTCGCTGCTCTCTCGGCACTCTTCGCAGTGGAATTCGTAGATTGGCATAGTCCTGCGGGAGCATCCACGGGGTCAAGGTTTGGGCAAACCACGCAGGTTTTCGTCGAACCAGTCGGCAAAAATCTTGAGATCGCTGACCATGTCCGGCCAGCCGTGGTCCTTGCCGGGCCGTTCGATCAATTTAAATTTGGCCCCCACGTCCTTGGCTTTCTTACCAAAAATGTGCGCCTGATAAATCGGCACCAGTTTGTCCGCATCGCCGTGGATGATCAAGGTAGGAGCCATCTGTGCGGTGATATAGTGAATCGGGGAAATTTCTTTACCAAGGATAGTGCGGCTTTCTACGGTATCGGAACGGGGCCCAAAAGCTGGTTTGAATTGAATCAGTGTTCCCACTCCCACGCCATCATCGCCAGGGGATCCCCAGTTGGAAAAGTCTGTGGGAGGAAAGAAACAAGCGACCGCTTGAACCTCGCTACTTTCGCGATCGATTGGATCCTTTGCATCCGCAGCGCCTAGCTTGCCCTGCGTGCCCATGGTCAACGAGAGATGCCCACCTGCACTTCCGCCAGTGATCCCTAGCTTGTCCGGATTGACGCCGTATTTCTTGGCGTGGTGCCGAATAAATCGAACGGCGCGATGAATGTCCTGAATGATTTCAGGAATAATAAAGCGCGGCTGCGACCCATGCACAACCGTGAAAACCGTGTAACCCCGATCAAGAAAGCTTTTGTAATACCCGGGGTTGATCGCCTCGTGGCTGGAGAAAAAACCACCACTAACCATAAATACAATTCCATACCCGTTTGGCTTCTCAGGTTGGAACACGTCGAACGTCAACGCCGTGCCAAACTTTCGCCCATAAATGACATCCTCCGTCCTAGTAAACTCATCTGCATGCGTCGCGGTGAACAACGAGAACAGGGTGATCAATGTGTATAAGAATTGTTTCATGGTGATTATTGAGTTTGGATTTGGGTCAGTTTTGCTCAGTTTCAGCGTGAATTTGCGTGTCAGACATTAAATTTGAACATCAGGACATCGCCATCCTTGACGATGTATTCTTTACCCTCCATCCGATACAATCCCTTTTCACGAGCCACGGCCACGGATCCACATTGGACAAGAGCGTCGTAAGCGACGGTTTCAGCCTTAATAAAGCCGCGCTCAAAATCGCTATGGATGACGCCAGCAGCCTTGGGTGCAGTGTCTCCGGTGTGGATCGTCCAAGCTCTCACTTCTTTCTCACCTGCCGTGAAATAAGTTCGCAATCCGAGCAAATGATAGGTGCCGCGAATGAGAGCACCCACGCCCGATTCTTTCACCCCTAATTCTGTCAAAAACTCCTGAGCTTCGGTTGGTGAGAGATCAACGAGGTCGCTTTCGATCTGCGCACTGATTGTCACCGTTTCACAAGCGACGTGCGTGCGTGCATATTCTCTGACGCTGAGCACAAACGCATTCTGGTCAGCATTGGCTAGATCCGTCTCCTTCACGTTCGCCGCAAAAATTGTCGGCTTATCGGTGAGCATATAAAAACCATTGGCGATGATTTTCTCTTCCGGTGTCAGATCCAATGTGATCGCCGGTTTGCCGCTGTTGAGATGGGGCTCAATTTTCTTAAGCACCTCTTGTTCAGCAATGGCAATTTTATCCCCGCGCTTAGCATCCTTGGCAACCCTCTCCAATCGACGTTGCACAGCTTCCACATCACACAAGATCAACTCGGTAAAAATGATTTCAATGTCCCTGACGGGATCGACTGTGCCAGCAACATGGTGGATATTCTCATCCTCGAAACAGCGCACCACCTGCACAATGGCATCCACTTCGCGAATATGAGTCAAAAACTTATTCCCCAAACCTTCCCCTGCCGAAGCACCTTTCACCAAGCCTGCAATGTCTACAAATTCAATAGCGGCAGGGATAATCACGGAGGTTTTGGCGATTTTCGATAACACTTCCAAACGAGCATCAGGGACGGTGACAATGCCGACATTCGGATCAATGGTGCAGAACGGATAGTTTGCCGCCTCTGCTTTCCGCGTGCGGGTCACCGCGTTAAACAACGTTGATTTCCCCACATTCGGCAACCCGACAATTCCAGCTTTTAACATATTTCCTTAATACTGACGAATCCGACGGGAAAGTAAATCCCACTCAGAAAAATCTAGCGCGAAGACCCTTTCACCCAACGATTGGCCTTCAATTCGTACCGTGGAAGCTGGCGATCAATCACTGCTTTTACGGAAACCCGTAACGCGAACGCCGATTGAAATTTGTTTTCTAATTCCGCCACGATCTCCTTAGAGTCCGACCTGTTCGGCTCCACCTCGATCTCGACTTCAAGTTCACTCAAGGTTGCCTGAGTCATGACATGAACGCGATATTCGGCAATCCCCATGCAAGACCGCACGATTCCTTCCACAGCAGTGGGATAGATGTTCACACCTCGGATCACCACCATGTCGTCCGTTCGACCAAGTATTCCACCAATGAGGGATTTTTCGATTCTACCACAGACACACCGTTCGTTCGCCCGTGCCTCGATTCGGACCAAGTCCCCCGTGCGGTAGCGCAGCACCGGCATTCCTTGGCGCCGCAGTGTCGTCAACACCAATTCGCCCGCCTCACCATCAGCGACAGTTGCGAGGGTTTTTGGATCAATCACTTCAGCCAGATAAGAGTGCTCAATAATGTGTAGGAAGCCCGGACGACACGGACACTCGAACGTGACGGGACCAACCTCTGTTAAACCATGGTGATCAAAAATCCGTGGCGCGGTCCACAGCCTTTCTAACACGGCACGAGTTTCCGGAATGCTTCCGCCGGGTTCACCCGCCACGATGAGTCGCCGCAAAGGCAATGTTGACAGATCAAACCCCTCGGATTGTGCCACCTCCGCCAAATGCATCGCATACGTCGGAGTGCTGCACAAGACCGTGACTTCGTTGTCGAGCATCAGTTTCAGCCGTTCCCGTGAACCTTGTCCACCTCCCGGCAAGCAAAGGCAGCCAAGGCTCGCCGCAGCCTCAAATGCAGTCCAAAAACCGAGAAACGGCCCGAACGAAAACGCGAACATGACACGGTCGCCACGCCCAACCTCTGCCGCTCGATAGACTTCCTTCCAACAATCGAGTAACACACCCCAACTCTCTGGCGTATCGAGCCAACGCAATGGAGTGCCCGTCGTACCGCTAGTTTGGTGAAAGCGAGTGAACCGTTCCAAAGGGAATGAGCGATTGCAACCGAATGGGGGGTGAGCCGCTTGGTCGGCAGCTAACTCGGCCTTGGTCGTGAACGGACAACGCGCCTTAAATTGACTCAGTGTTTCTATATCTGAGAACCCAGAAACCATGCATGAAATCCCTCCCGTGCTAGGCTTCAGTGTTTCAGCAACTCCCGCGTAAAAAAGATTCTGCGAAATTAGCTCCAACAACAGCCTCAACTGTTCAGCCTGCCACGATTCAAGTGCGGCGCGTGAAGCAAATTCGCCGAGCTTCATTTGCGATTAACGTTGGGCGATAGACGTTGGAACCATTGCCTGAGCTATCGGCTTTGCAATGGGTGCAGGTGCCGCAGGTTTGTACCGGCTGACCATAAAGCCTCCGACCGCTGCGAGGACAATGCCGAGATAAAACTTGGGGTTGATACCTCCCCAACCACCTTCCGGAGGATGAGCCAGAATCGCATAGAGCGCGTTAACGATCGGGGCACCGGCGAACACGATCGACATCACCACAATCGGCTGTCCCTTAGCACCGAATGCAAGCAACACCGCAAATGCTCCAAGCGCACCCACGATGCCAGCGATCAGCGACCACCAAAGCCCTTTGACAGGAAAACTCAAGGATGCTCCTTTGACCAGCAACAGTACAAGCGGAGCCAACACAGCCGTGAAAAAGTACGCGATCCCAACGAAAAGAAACGCTTTATACCGGCCATTGACCGGATCCTGCATCCCCAGTTGACCCGTGTGTAAAAAGACGCCATACACCCCCCATGAAAAGACGGTGATCAAGGTGAAAAAAAGCCAGGACATGCCCGGCGCATTTGAGTTACTCATAGTGGTATCCGTTTAAAATTAACCTAGGCCAGTGTAATGCACCCCTGAATTAGGGCAACAGATTCACGACAGCCATCACAAACACTTTATCATCGCACCCGCGTCGCCTCGTTCGCATTCCCCATCAAGAATCCCGCATCGCTCCCCACGGCAATCATCTGAAACCCTTGCCTAATCCTCCGGCGAGCCGCCTCTGGATCGCCAACGTGAATCCCTGCAGCAACTCGGTGCCGTTTTGCTGCCGCTAAAACCAGTTCCACGCTTTGCACGAAAGCAGGATGATCACTCTCGAAAACCGGAGGCAGTCCAAGTGATTTGTGTAAATCGTTAGGCCCAATAAAGCACGCATCAATGCCGGGGACACTCAAAATTTCATCCACATTCGCCACGGCCTGCGCGGTCTCGATCATCACCACCACCAGAATTTGGTCATTCGCATCTGCGTAATAAGTTGCCGGATCAGTCGCAAAATTATGCGCGTGAAACAACCCGCCGATCGAGCGAGTGCCCTCGGGTGCATACCGTGCTGCCGCAACGACCGCTTCAGCTTCACCCCGCGTGTTTACCATCGGCACGATGACCCCGTACGCACCCGTATCCAAGACTCGTTTGATGTTTTCCACACTATTGATCGGCACGCGTGCCAACGGCACTTTTCCACGTGCAGCCACCAGAGCAAAACTCAGCGCGGCCGTCTCCATCGTTATAGGTGTGTGCTCTAATTCCACCGTGAGCCAATCGAATTCAGTCCGGGCAAGCATGCCAGCCACCAACGGATGAGGAATTGTCACCCAAGTTCCCAGACTTGTTTCGCCGAGTCGAAGTTTTGCCCGAACATTGTTTATGATCATTTTTAACTCAGGATTTAGCTACCGTGGTTCGCAAAACACTGGACTCAAATACGGATGGATCTACTACCCAACGTGGGCGATGCCCGTTCTTCAGGTCGATAATCGCATCCGCAGCAGCAGCACAAACCGACTCACCAGTTTCTCGAGCAAACGAGGCCATATGAGGCGTCAGCAATAAATTAGGTGCGCCACGCAACGGACTATCGGCAGGCAAAGGTTCCTTAGAAAAAACGTCCAACGCCGCCCCAGCAATCTCCCCAACACGCAAACACTTCGCTAAAGCCACCTCATCAACAACAGGACCGCGAGCCGTGTTGATCAAGTAAGCGTTCGGTTTCATTCGCCGTAATTGCTCCGCTCCGATCAATCCTCGCGTGCCATCGTTCAGCGCGACGTGGAGCGAAACAAAATCGCTGCGTTCAAGCAACTCATCCAACCCAACAAACTCAGCTCCATCCGAATCAGGGCCAGGAGTTGAGTCGTGAGCGAGCACTTTCATATTGAAACCCGAGGCCCGTTTCGCAACGGCTCGACCAATGCGACCAAAGCCCACAATACCCAGAGTTTTTCCATGAATGTCGTGCCCCCAATGGGATGTCCATGCCCCGCTCACTACCGATTCATGACCGAGATGCACTCGTCGGGCGATGCCGAGCAACAGGGCAAAAGCCCAATCTGCGACCGCTTCGTTGAGCAAGCCTGGCGTATAAGCCACCACGATCCCCTGCCTTGTCGCCGCGGCAATGTCGATTGAGTCATAACCCACACCCCAGCGCGAAATTATCTTTAAATGTTCCGCAGCTTTTGACTCAAGAACTTGGGCCGTAAATGCATCAGGGCTGGCCAAAACTGCATCGATTCCCTCAAGCTTCTTCAACAAACTGTCCACTGAAAATGGCCCCAACGGTGTCGGCATTTCCAGATGACAACCAGCCGCACGAAGGCTTGCCAACGCATCGCTGCCTACAGTGTCGAATACGCGACAACTGATTAGAACATTCCATGACATCCAGTGCATACTAAACCGTCAGCCTGCTCACACCAGTTTTTCCTGAGAAATCAGGAAAGTAAAAAAGGTTGCCAGAACCTACTGGTGGCCGTTGAATGAATGCCACACAAAGTTTAAAAAGGGATTCTTATGAATACTCGCTACCGAAGCCGATCCAAAGAAGCCTTCACGCTAATCGAACTGCTGGTTGTGATCGCGATTATTGCAATTTTGGCAGGCATGCTTCTGCCCGCGATGAGCAAAGCCAAAACCAAGGCTGAGGGCATTTCATGCATGAGCAATCTCAAACAACTCCAGTTAGTTTGGCAACTTTACGCAGATGATAATAATGACAGGCTAACGACCTCGGGTTATGTCAACCCCGTCGAGCCGAGTTCATGGG
>WBXJ01000042.1 GCA_008933045.1 Verrucomicrobiota bacterium | reverse complement strand
GAAAGAATTTCCTTCATCCGACTTAAATTCCGTAGCGACTGATTGACAACTTCGCCGCCGATATCGTCCGCGTTACTGAGCAATTTCGAAAGTTCGACTTCTATCTTCAGTTCGCTCGCACGCAACTCGCTTAACTCCTCAAGCCAAACGCGCAATCTCGGCAGTAGCTCAATAGCTTCGGGCAATGTGTAGTGCTTTGTGAAATGAAAAACCATACGACCAACTAAGGAGGAGACCTCAGAAGGTTCTGAAGTTTATTTTTCACCTTGTCGTTGGCTTGAATGAGTAGAGACTCGCGCCATGCGGTTGCAGCCTCCTCCTTTTGATTCAGGGCGAGATGAATATCTCCAAGATGTTCGACGAGCGTGGCATCGGGTTGAGTGGACTTCGCGATCGCCAGTTTAATTTGCTTCAGTGCTTCACTGTGGTTTCCCTGTTGGTGCAAAACCCAAGCCAAACTATCGAGGAAGGCTGGATTCTCGGGTGCCAATTTCAAGGCTTTGGTGATCAATTGTTGAGCTTCCTCAAGATTGTCGCCTCGTTCTGCCCACATGTAACCGAGGTAGTTTTGGGCCTCCGCATAATCAGGGCGCAGAACTAAAGCTTTCTTGAGATAAGCGACCGCATCAGGAATGTTTCCCACACGTTCGTGCGCACCTCCGAGTTGATAGTAAAAAAGATGATTGAGCCGGGAGGGTTCAGTTGTTTTGGCGACGATTTCCGCTGAGGTAAAATGGTTGAGTGCCTCTGGGAATTTTCCCATGAGTCCCAACGCCACTCCCGAATAAAACTCGAGAGTGAAATTTAGTTTGAATCGGCTACGTGCTTTCTGAAGCATGTCCAGAGCCGCAACTGGTTTCTGCAAAGTAATCAGCAAACCGGCGAGGTCATAATACACCTGTTCCAGATCGGGATTGAGGCGCAGAACCGTCTCGTAGTTCTCCGCTGCTTTCGCATAATCCTTGGCTTCGTAAGCCAAAGTTCCTAGAAGATAATAAACCTGTGGATTGGTGGGGCTTTCCCGTCGCAAAGACTCAAGCAGTTTTGCCGCCTTAGCTTGCTTGCCGCCACGAAGATAGATGTTTGTGAGTTTCTCTTGGAGGGAAAGTTGGTCAGGGTTAGATTCTAAGAGAGCCTCGTAAATCGCCTCGGCCTTATCAAACTGACCAAGAATCAGATAAAGGTTCCCAATCCGCTCACGCACTTCCGGATCCTCGGGTTTTAAATCTGCAGCTTTATCTGTTGCCGATAAAATTCGTGCTTTGGCATCAACTGTAGTGAGTGCCTTCTGATTTTCGAAACCGGCTAGTATCTCGGTCAGTGCCAACCAAAAAGTAGGGTCGGAGGAAGGTTGGCGAGCCGCATCTGAAATCACCTTCAACGCCTCGTTGGTTTTTCCGGCTTGAGTGTAGAGTTGCGAAAGTTGGATGTACCCGGCCAAGTTCAGAGGAAATTTCTTCACTGCAACCTGACAAGCCGAAACTGCCTCATTCGTCTTTCCCAAACCGGCGAAGGCCAACCCGAGCATCGGGTAGAGCGGCACCGGTGGATCTGGTAGAGTTAACCTCTTCGAGATAAACTCGACGGCACGATCAAATTCTCGGCCTCTAAGGAGCCTCCGCGCGGATTCAACAACCACGGGTTCAAACTTGGGGTTGGCGATAGCCGAGAGTACATACTCCTCGAGAGCGAGCTTGAACTCGCCGCGAAGATCAAAACTCAACCCAGCCGCGTAATGTGCAAGGGATTGCGTCAATGCTTCACTCGATGGACGAGGAACCACTGTCGGGGCCGGGTTAGGCTTGGGAACAAGCTTTTTGACGGTCGTGGGCTGGCGAGCATTACACCCCGCGAGCATCACCAACCCTGCCATCAGCAAACTCGCGAATGATGATGAGGATCGAGTCATAAAAGTAGACTGACGCCTTCAGAGATTGCACGCAGTCCCCACCGGAGGCTGCGTGCACCCATCAAATCCAACCATCTCCCAAATACCTCGGGAGACTACTTCTGCCACGTACGCTTTTTGTGACGATTCGCTCGCAACTGCTTGCGACGTTTGTGTTTGTTAATCTTCGATTTACGGCGTTTCTTAAGTGAACCCATATCAATGCTTCTTACGGTCAATACACCACTTTATTCAGTGGATATTCAATAATTCCCTCTGCGCCAGCAGCTTTCAAGGCCGGGACCAATTCCCGGACCACATGCTCGTCGATGATCGTTTCCACGGCGACCCACCCCGACTGACTCAGGCCTGAAATGGTTGGATTACGCAATGCTGGCAAACTTTGCAACAAATTTGCCAGATTTTTTTCTGCGATGTTCATCTTCAATCCCACTTTTGCCTCTGCCTCAAGCGCACCTTTAAGCAATAAAGACAGGGTTTCCACCTTCTGTTTCTTCCAGGAATCCTTCCAAGAATCATGGTTCGCAATGAGACGCGGGGTCGATGTGAGAAGCGTGTCAACGATGCGCAATTTGTTTGCACGCAACGATGAACCGGTCTCGGTCAACTCGACAATCGCATCCACTAATTCGTGCGCTTTAAACTCTGTGGCACCCCAGGAAAACTCCACATGCGCTTTGACTCCATGCTTGCGTAAATACCGCTTCGTTAGTTGAACCACTTCGGTCGCGATCCGTTTGCCTTCGAGATCCTTCGCGCTTTGGATTGGAGAATCCTCTGGCACTGCCAACACCCAACGAGCAGGTTGTCGCGTCGCTTTGCTAAACAGAAATTCGCCCACCTCATGAACCTTGGAATTATTCTCCATGATCCAATCATGCCCAGTGATACCACAGTCGAGATAGCCGTACTCCACATATCGGCTGATCTCTTGCGCACGGATTAGGCGGATCTCCAATTCATCATCGTCAACGTAAGGAATATAGGAGCGGCTACTCACTTGAATATTCCAGCCAGCCTTCGCCATTTTTTCGATGGTGGCTTCTTGGAGACTCCCTTTCGGCAATCCAAATCGAAGCTTCTTCTTATTTGTCATAATCAGTTTTCAAAATTGCTGAACCCCGGCCCAACACATTCATCACCTGCGGATACACCATTCGCTCGGCGATCTGGATGCGCTCGTGAAGAGAATCCGACGTGTCGTCATCCATTACCGGCACAACTTGTTGCGCGAGGATTGTACCTGTGTCGACTCCGGCATCCACAACGTGAACCGTGCAACCCGTCACCTTCACACCATGAGCCAATGCTTGTTTCCAACTTTCTAGGCCCGGAAAAGCGGGAAGCAGCGAGGGATGAATATTGATCACGCGCTGCGGAAACGCGCTCAAAAAATCACCCTTCAAAATACGCATGAACCCTGCCAACGCGACATAATCCACGTTAGCCTCGCGTAAGGCCGCAACATAACGAGCCTCCGCCGCTGCATCAAGTTTCGTGCGAAACTGCCCCGGATCGATAAAAGTCGCTGGGATACCACGCTCCCTCGCACGATCAAGAATACCAGCCTTCACCGTATCACTGATCACAGTGACGAGCTTGAAGGAAGCATCCGGCAGAGCGGCTGCTTCAGCCAGCGCGACCATGTTCGAGCCTTTCCCTGAACCTAGCACACCGACTCGAATGGATTGTGAGTTAACTGCCATGAATGATAACTGTTGCTCGGTTGGAAAAGGCAAAGCCAGCGTTTTGCTGGCCTCGCCTGTGCTAAAATTTAACAACCGTTTTGGTCAGATCTTAGGTTGGGCCACATAACGCAAGTAGGGTTTAACTCGGCGCACTCCTTCGGGAAACAACCGATCCGCATCCTCATCCTTGACGGTCGTTGATACGATGCATTCCTCACCGCAAACCCAGTTAGCGGGAGTGGCTACCTTATGCTTGGCCGCCAGTTGCAAGGAGTCAATGCAACGCAAAATCTCTACAAAATTTCGGCCCGTGGATGCGGGATAAGTCAGGATCAATTTGATCTTTTTGTCCGCTCCGATGATGAATACCGAACGCACGGTTAAAGTGTCGTCTGCGTTCGGATGGATCATGTCATACAAGGTCGCAACCTTGCGATCGGGATCACCGATGATCGGAAAATTCATCGTGGTGTTTTGAGTCTCGTCAATATCCTTGATCCAACCGTGGTGTGATTCCACCGAATCTACACTGATCGCAAGCACTCGCACATTGCGTCGATCAAACTCAGATTTGAGCTTCGCGACAGTCCCCAACTCCGTGGTGCAGACTGGGGTATAATCCTTTGGGTGAGAAAATAAGATCCCCCAACCCGTCCCGAGCCATTCATGGAAATTAATTGTCCCAGCCGTAGTCGGCACAGTAAAGTTTGGGGCTTCATCGCCAAGTCGCAACGCCATAATTCAGTGACTACAAGGTTTAACTAAAACATCACCCTCACCTCTCCCGAAGCAAAGGAGCCCCAACAGTAACCCGCAAAACCAACCGCGACAAGGTTGAACGCAGAAAGAAATTGCTAAATGCCAAATTCAGGTTATCTGTTTGAAATATCCAAGGTTCTTTTGAACTTGCTTGATCTGCGGAGCGATGGCTCTTTTGCGATCTTTGCGAAGAAGAGAACCAAGCCTCTTGGTGGAGGCAATGGACGCAATTAACCGTCAACTGAATGTTCACATGAAGAAGTTTCTCACGCTCATCGCCGCGGTCCTCATTTCTGCATCTGCCTTTGCTGGAGAGTTTCCTGACATTAGCATTACTGAAGTCAAAACACTTACAGAGTCCAAAAAAGTTGTCATTATCGATGTCAATGGATCTGAATCTTTTGCCAAAGCCCACATCCCGGGAGCTTTGAATTTCGATATGATCGAAGCTAGCTTGGCTAAGTCCTTGCCTGCCGATAAAAACACCCAGATTGTCGCTTATTGTGGTGGTCCTCGTTGCAACGCCTACAAGGCCGCAGCAACTGCCGCTGAAAAGCTCGGTTACAAAAACATTAAGCACATGTCCGCCGGCATCTCCGGTTGGGTTTCTGCTGGGATGAAGACTGAAAAAGCAGGTAAGTAATCTTCCCCTATTTTCTCAAAGGCACCTTAATTTATTGAGGTGCCTTTTGTCGTTTTACCTCTCACCAATTCTCAGGTAAATCCTTGAGCGTTCCCCTCAATACTTCACGGATCAATTGCTTCTCCTCGGGTCCCAGAAACTTATATTCCGCTTCCTCCGTAGCTACACTCAATGCGTCACCGAGTTTTCTGTAAACACGATCCTTCATCACCTTCGGTAGGCCGCTAAACACGGTGCTATAAATCATGTAACTACAGCGGTGTTTGAACAGTCTCGTTTTCAACTCCAAATCCTTAAGTGCTGCCCCGTTGACTGCCCGACGATTCGATTGAAATTCTCGCTTGAAAATTGGATCGCCTTCGATTCCGCCAGCCGGCAGCGCGGATTCATCGACAAATAACAAGTAACGCACGATTTCATTCGCCTGCTGATTCAATTCTTGGTCCTGCGCGGCTGACAGTTTAGCCGAGTTGACTTGAAGCACGGTTCGAGTTCGATAAGTTGCCTCAATAACCCGATTCACAAACCCGACCTGATGTTCGTGAATTAAGTGAGCAAGAATATCGCTCGTGGATGTCAGGTATCTCACAAATCTGAAACGCTCGCCTGGGTTGTTACGAATTTTAACCAAATTACCCGCATTGAATTGTCCCAGCGAATTTCCCCAGTGATTCGTGACCCCATCGAGGCCGGTGACATACCAACCGCCCAGCCGTTCTTCTAGGGGAATTGTGTGCCCACTTTTGTTGATTCGATAAGCCACCAGACTGCCTCCAGTAAGACCCGGTAAAACTGATTTGACGACCAAGCCCGGGACGTGGCCGGTCTCCTCTCCGGCATGGCAGTTCATGCAACGCGTGGATCGTTCGACACGTACCGGTTCTCTATTCTGCGGAATATCAAAAATGTAAAAAATTGCACCAAGCTCCGGATCCAGTGAGACGATCTCGATTCGACCACCCGGGATGTATCCCACATAAATATCCTCACTAAAATAAAGAGCGCGAGGATTGGAGGGATTGATCAGGCTCAGCTGCAAACTCGTTGTGGAAAAAACTAACATTTGGGAAGAAGCAGGCACATCCATCGCTTGAAGAAAACTGGCTAAAAACTCTTTTTCTCCACTGAGATCCAACTTGAGTTGACCCGATTCTAAAGCCGCCTTCATCTGTGTGAATCGGTCTGTAGGTGTGCGTTTAAAATAATCGTGCGGCGGCATCTCAAAATCTTGATAACTCGTTTCCGCCAACGCCGACGGGGCGATCATTAACAGCATCAAGATTTTGTAGAGCATTCGTGTCATTTCATGAACTAGTGTAAGGGCTGGTTCTGAACGAGCACAAGCAAGAGTGTCAGGGTAACCCGAACACACCAAAGGTGAGCAAAAAGCTGGTGTAATTGTTAAACTCTTGGCAAATGAGGTGTGTTACAAAAAATTGATGTCTCGATTCTTGCGCATTTTTTTACTTCTGATCACCTTGTGCCTTTGTAAGTTCGTGGAGCGAAGTTGGGGTGTGATTCTTTTAGAAACCGGCGATCCCGACCACAACACGACTGAACCGAAGGGCCTTCTCACGGGATCAGGATGGCAATGGCTGGGCCAATGGCAAAATTTTATTGGGACTCCAATCGACGCCCATTATTTCATCACCGCAGCCCATATCGGTGGTACAGTTGGACTCCCATTAGTCATCGATGGAAAAGCCCACGTAACAACGGCTGCCTTTCGCGATCCGGCTTCAGATTTGATGATCTGGCAAGTTCGTGAGCCTTTTGAGAACTGGGCACCCTTGAACGAACTCACCAACGAAATTGGACAACCCTTCGTAGTTTTTGGCAGAGGCACACAGCGAGGCACTGAGGTATATCTTCCGTTAATTCCATCGAAATTGCGCGGTTGGAGATGGGGATTGGCTGACGGACGATTGCGCTGGGGACAGAACGAAGTGTCTCAATTTGAGACAAGTCGCAACGAAGGCATTCTAGATGTTTTTTATGCCACATTCGACCAGAAAGGTGGAGCCAACGAATGCCATCTTTCGGTGGGTGATTCGGGAGGCCCCTGTTTTATCCAAACGGGTGAGCGTTGGTGCTTGGCAGGAATTAACTACGGAGTCGATGGCCATTTCAACACTTCACCCGATGGATCTGGATTTGACGCCGCGCTCTTTGATCGGGGCGGACTCTACAGCGGTTCGGACGGGAGTTGGATCCAGCACCCAATGCTTCCAGTTCCTCGACCCTCAGGCTTTTTCGCAACTCGCATCTCGGTTCATACGGCGTGGATTCGTTCGGTGCTAGATCAACCGCTCCGTTTGCCTCCTCAACCGATGATCGCTTCAGCAGCCGATGGTCCGTATGTTGTGATGGCTGGGGCTGAGGTCAACCAAGCGCAACAGACCATCACCCTGCCGACCATGTCCGCTCAGTTGTTCCTCCGACTTGAATCCACTCAACCTATCAGCATCGAATCAGCACGGATTCAGGGAACAAATTTTGTAGTTTCCTACCTATTCCTGACCCAATAACCCCATCGCACCCCCTTCTTTAAATCTTCTCAAGTTAGGAAATTCATTCTATGTTGTATGTAGAACACAGTCAGGTCAGACGAATGGCTAAATTGCCTCAAATATGAATCCCATTGCTAAAAACCAAACCCAAATCCGAGGGAATTGTGGGCAGCTTGGCTTCACGCTAATCGAGCTCTTGGTCGTCATTGCAATCATCGCAATTTTGGCTGGAATGCTTTTACCAGCGCTCTCGAGAGCTAAAGAGACTGCGAATCGAACCGTCTGCAAAAATAATCTCAAACAGTATGGGTTAGCGTTGAACCTCTACGCGATGGACAACAACGACAGGTACATGAACCTAGATCAACTCGCACCCAACGAAAACCGAGGTGGCTGGGCATGGGATATGTCCACGCAGAAATTTGCATTGATGACGGCTTATGGAAACCTTCGGAACATCAATTACTGCCCATCGTTTAAGAAGCAGAACAACGAAACCTTGTTTACAAAATGGGCCAAGGACTATGGTTATTATGTCTTGGGTTACGGTTTTTTCCTCAAACGTGTGGGATCGGTCGAAGAAATTAACTGGCGAGTTTCTACAACCGTTCCAAGCACCAAAACAAACCTTTCTCCCTCCGAAGCGCAACTCGTCGTTGACGCAGTGATCTCACAGTCTGGAAATTTTGCGAAGGTGGATGGGGGTTGGGCGGGGCATGCTTCGAGTCACCTGAACAAGAAAATTCCTGCGGGAGGAAACCAATCTTTTATGGATGGGCACGTTGAATGGCGTTCTTGGCAACAAATGGGGGGCGTTGGCGTTTCAACCAAAAACGTTAAGAAGCTCATCATTTTTGAACCTAATTTCTGGTTCTGATGGTGCCGGAAATCGGGGCCGGTTGAACGGTTAAAAACTTAGCGAGAAGAGTTTTATTCCCTTAGGTTTCGTGGGTTCCTGAACGTCGGTTATGAGGTTCTCAGAATCCGTCGCTGGATCTACTTTGTTTCTAAGGCTCAATGTTTTTGAGAGTCGTGGAGATGTTCGAAGATCAACAAGAAACCCACTATAGGTTACGCTGGGATCTTTCACCTTCGGATTCGCCGCATTGGCTTGGAGTATCCGCAGTCGACTCATCAGTGTGGTGGGAGTTGTTGGTCGAGGCGGCGAGGTCTCAAGTTTTTGAGCAACCGCATTGCAGAGCATGCAAATAAACAGTAGGAGACTTGAAAAAAGTTTCATGGTTATCAGTCTTGCTTTGATGGTTGGATTTTTGCCGCTTGTTGTCAATTGGCAAGCACGCTTCGTTGACAGGGTCATTCCGTATCTTTAGTTTGAGGATCAATGTTGAGTCTCCCGTTCGAGCTTCTGCTGGCCCTTCGTTATCTGCGACCCAAGCGGACGTTCGTTTCTATCATCACATTGATTTCTGTGTTGGGTGTCATGCTGGGGGTGGCTGTTTTGATCATTGTCATTAGTGTGATGAGCGGATTTGACCAATCATTGCGCGATAAAATACTTGGTTTCAATTCACATCTTCGCGTCAGTACGGCGGATCGTCGAGTGACGAATTATCGCGAGATGGCAACCGTGGTGTCTACTAACCAGCACGTGAAAGGGGTGGCTCCCTACGTGCTAGGACAGGTTTTAGTTAAAACTCAGCCCATCTCAGGTGAACCTGCTTATCTCGCGCAATACCTGCGAGGCGTTGATCCCGCGTTGGAAGGAAAAGTGACCTCCTTAACTAATAGCATGATCTCCGGAACATTTGATCTCCGTGGCAACCGAATTGTGATTGGGAGTGGGTTTGCGAATGACCTTCGGTTGAAGGTGGGCGATCGCTTGTTGATTTATGCCCCTCGCGATGTCGAGAAGTGGGACAAAGCACGAACCGCCGAGAAGGCAGAAATCCCCGTTCCCGATGATTACGAAGTCGCTGGGATTTTCGAGGTAGGATACTATGAATATGACTCCTCATACATTATCACCTCACTGGGAAACGCTCAGGATCTTTATGAATTGAAGGATTCTGTGCACGGATTAATGGTCATGATTGATGATCCCAATCAAGCCGCGTCCGTTCGCAACGAAGTGGCACGTTCGCTTTCGGAGAATGCTGTGATTTCGACTTGGATGGATGATGCTCGCCATTTTTTAGAGGCGTTGGCAGTTGAGAAGAACGTCATGTTTTACTTGTTGTTTTTCATCATGATCGTCGCCGCTTTTGGAATCATGAGTGCGTTAATTACTTTTGTAGTGCAGAAGACTCGTGAGATTGGCGTGCTGAAGGCTCTAGGGGCGCGAAACACCCAGATAATGCTTATTTTTCTGAGTCAAAGCTGCATCGTCGGAATCTTAGGGGTGTTTTCTGGATTAGGTCTGGGACTTTTGGCTCTCTCCTATCGGAATGAATTTTTATTCCTCATGCGACGCGTCACAGGGATCGAACTTTTTCCTGAACAGATTTACGCATTTCGAGAACTGCCAATGCTAATCATCCCGAGTGATATTATCTTGATCTGTCTTGGTTCCCTGTTGGCCTGTGTGGTAGCTGGGTTGCTTCCAGCTTGGAACGCCGGTCGACTCAAGCCTGTGGATGCACTACGCGCCAATTAACTCATTCTTAACCATGTCTGATGTGACTATTGAGCCGCAAGAAATAGCAGATGCCGTGCGCGTAGCACTGGCCGAGGATGTAGGCACAGGAGATGCGACCACCCTCGCGATGATTCCATTGGAATCCGTTTCCTTGGCCCGTATGGTCGCAAGGGAGACCATGGTGCTTGCAGGGTTAGCGTTCGCTCGATCGGCATTTCTCGCGCTCGATCCCACTCTGCAACTTGTTCAGCGCGCTGCGGATGGGGACACCCTCAGTAAAGGCCAGGTTTTGTTGGTGATCCAAGGAAAGACCCGAGCGATCCTTTCGGCCGAACGTGTGGCATTAAATTATGTCCAACGTCTCTCTGGAGTCGCAACTGCGACCAAGGCATTTGTCAGTGCTACCGCCGGAACCCACGCCAGAATTCTTGATACGCGCAAGACGACTCCCGGATGGCGCACGTTTGAAAAGTATGCTGTTGTCTGCGGCGGGGGCAAAAATCATCGCAGCGGTTTGCATGATCAGATACTGATCAAAGATAACCATTTGGCGGCATTAGGTGATGTTCAACCCAATGCCGTGGAGGTTGCAGTGTTGCGTGCTCGCACAGCCTACCCGAGCCTCAAGGTGGAAGTTGAGGCTGATACTCTCTCCCAAGTGGCACAGGCCGTGGCAGCGCACGCAGACATTGTGTTGCTGGACAACATGTCGCTCGACCAATTGCGTCAAGCAGTCGAGATTGCGAAGGGGCGCATTTTGACGGAAGCAAGTGAAGGGGTAACTCTCGACACCGTGCGCAGCATCGCTGAGACAGGGGTTGATTTTATTTCTGTTGGTGCGATTACTCACTCGGCCCGAGCCATGGATATCGGGCTGGATTTCGATCAACCTTCGACTTGAGATGACGATCGATGCTCAAATTTTAGTCGCACTTCGCAGTGCACAAAGCAGTTCGGTCTCAGGGGCTGAGTTAGCGACTCAACTTCAGATGAGCCGTGCGGCAATCTGGGCACGCATTGAGGAGTTGCGCTCCCTTGGATATGAGATTGAGGCAAGTCCCCACGAAGGTTATCGGCTAATCAAATGCCCCGATCTTTTGCACGCCGACGACCTATTGGCGAGGTTAGGTGGATTGCAAAAAATAGGCCGTGATATTCGCGTCTTTCGGGAGACAACTTCGACAAACGACTCGACCGAACGGTTAGCTAGAGATGGCGTCGCAGAAGGGGTTGTCGTCTTCGCAGAATCACAGACAAAAGGCCGAGGCCGTTTGGGGCGACGTTGGTCCTCGCCTGCTGGTAAGGGCCTATGGTTCTCAATTCTGTTGCGCCCAAAAATATCACCCCAAGCAGTCACACAAATCACAATTGCGTCCGCAGTGAGTTTGCGGAGAGCAATAAAAAATGTCACCGGCCTAACTCCGGAGATCAAGTGGCCGAATGACCTGTTGCTGAATGGTCTAAAAATTGCGGGAATTCTCACAGAACTTTCTTCCGAACCCGATGCAATTAAGCACGTCATCCTAGGTATCGGGGTTGATGTCAACTTAACATCAGAAGATTTCCCTGAGGAGTTAAGAACCGTTGCAACCTCCCTACGCATTGTTGCTCGGCGTCAGTTCGATCGTGCTGCTTTGGCGGTAGAAATTCTCCGAGAGTTTGAGCGAGACTATCAACTCCTCCACACAGATCGATTTGAGGAGTTGGCGAATGAGTGGGCTAATGCCTGCACGACGCTCGGAAAAATTGTGACGATCGAGCTAGCTGACAGGTCATTACACGGTCGAGTAGAGGCGTTGGATCAGGACGGTGCGTTGCTTCTTCGGACTGAGTATGGCCGCCTAGAACGTATCCTTGGCGGAATCGTGCACTCGCATCCAGACTAAAAACCTATGCTCCTGCTCCTCGATATCGGTAACACCAACACCCACCTAGGGTTGGTTCGTGGTGAGAAAATCATCCGAACCTCCGATATGCCCACCTCAGCTTGGAGTGACGGAACAGCCGAGGAGCTACTGGTTCGATTTACGGGACGAAAAATTCTCGAAGGAATATCCCTTTGCAGTGTGGTACCCTTAGTGACTAAAAAAGCGTTGGCGTTTGCTACAACTCTTGGCTTAGGAGTGTTTGAACTCACTGCACGCACGGTGTCAGGGATTGGCATCGATTATCCAAAACCTCGAAGCATCGGTCCCGATCGACTAGCCAACAGCCTTGCTGCCTTTTGTACTTGGGGAGCTCCCGTGGTGGTCGTGGATTTTGGGACTGCCGTCACTTTCGATGTCGTGGATCGCACGGGTAATTATATCGGAGGGATCATCGCGCCAGGATTAAGCGCGATGACCAGCTACTTGCATGAAAAAACGGCACTCCTTCCGAGGATCAAGATTCGCGAAACTCAGGCGGTTGTCGGCCGTAACACCCGCGAAGCGATGTTGATCGGAGCTGTGCACGGTTACCGAGGCTTGATTAAGGAATTGTTAAAAAACTTGCGACGTGAACTCGGCGTTCGCAAATTGCGAGTCGTCGCTACGGGAGGGTATGCTGGACTCATCGCATCGCAACTTCCTGAAATTCAAGAAGTGTGCCCGAACCTGACGCTTCATGGATTAAGGTTAGCTTGGAAGAATCAGTCCAAGACAAAGCACTCTGAAAAAGGTAAGAGGCTCTGACGATCCTCATTCAGTTCAGGCAACTAACGGTTCATCAATGCTTCTATTTCATCTACCTCGATGGGAATCTGCCCCATGAGATCGACAGGGCCATTTTCGGTCAATAGAACATCGTTTTCTAGGCGAACAGCCATTTTCTCTTCCGGTATGTAAATCCCGGGTTCAACCGTCATCACCCAGCCTGCTTGCATCGGTTGTGTGGTGAAGCCCACATCGTGAACATCCAGTCCGATGGGATGGCCCAGACCGTGCATGAAATATTTTCTAACTGCTCGGCAATCAGGATTCTGTCGCTTGATGTCTCGAAGAGTTAGTAACCCGAGATTGACACACTCCCGTTCGATCAACTGTTCTGCCTCTGCTTGCCACGTTCTGACGGTTTTGCCTGGCACTAAACCAGCGATCGAAGCTCGCAACACGCTGAGCACCGCTTTGTAAACTGCTTTTTGCCGTCGAGAAAATTTACCACTGACTGGGATGGTGCGAGTCAGATCGGAATTGTAATTTCTAAAACTCGCCGCGACATCAAGAAGTATCAACTCACCCTTGGCGCAGCGTTCCGAGTTTTCGATGTAATGCAGCACGCAAGCATTGCGTCCAGAACCAATGATCGGAAGATAAGCAAACCGTCCTCCTTGGCGAATAAACTCATGCGCAAACTCGGCTTCGATCTCACGTTCGTTCACCCCCGGTTTTACAAAGTTGAGCACGCGTCGAAAACCATCATCAGTGATCTGGCAAGCCTTGCGAATTAACTCAATTTCTAGATCAGATTTCACCACTCGAATCTGGTGTAACAATCGGGCCAATCGTTCGTAATGATGCAACGGATAGCGAGTCTGCGTGTCTCTGACGAATCGTGCTTCCCTTGTCTCCGTTTCAATCGTGGCGCGTTTGTGCTCATTTGAATTGAGATAAACGTGCTCAGACTCACACATCAAACGATGAAATAGTGCTGGGAATGTTGATAACCATTCGACAGTTTTAATTCCCGTCTCGGCCCGTGCCCTTTCCTTCGTCAATTTACGTCCCTCCCAAATCTCCGCCAGCGGTGTCGGTTCCCGCAGAAAAAGAATCTCGCGATGATTCTCGTCCATCGCATCCGGATAAAGCAGGAGAATCGATTGTTCCTGCTGCACCCCGCTCAGGTAGAACAGATCTGAATTCGGCGGCAACGCCAGACTCCCATCGGCATTAGTTACCGGCGTATCATTCGAATTCACGACCGCGAGCGAATTGGGAATCATTAACGATCCCAATCGTTGGCGGTTGTTGACAAAAAGTGCTGGATTGATGAACTCGTTTTGCATGACCTTCCGAGAATGCCCTGAGCCATCCCAATTTTCAATCTCTTGAATTGAGTGAGTCACTCTTGATAAAACCATGGCATTAGGTGTTTAACAGTATGGAAATGGAACAACCGCCAGAGCCCAACCCGCATCACGTCTCTCCTAAACACATCGCCTACATCATCGTTGTGGTCGCCATTGGATTATTGGTTGGATTCGAATTGATCGCATGGACTGAGAAGCGTCAGGCCCGCAAACGTGGGGGCAGTGGAGGAATTGGGCACGCAGTTCCCCAGACCTTTCTTGTCAGGGAAACCAATGGCATGGTCTGGATCCCCAGCAGTGGTTTTTACATGGGTAACAATAAAGGTCCGATAGACCAACAACCCGAGCATTTAGTCACGTTGAATGGTTTTTGGATGGATAAAAATGAGGTTACCATCGACCAATTCAGTAAATTTATCCAGGCCACCGGTTACAAGACGACTCGTGAACTTCAGACGAACGCGCTCCCTCCCCTAGCCTCTTGGCGGATGCCTTTAGGTTCTGGTCGCACAAACATCAATTTGAAGTGGCCGGTAACGTGGGTGAGTTGGGTCGATGCCACTGCCTACGCTCAATGGGCAAAAAAGCGTTTACCCACCGAAGCGGAGTGGGAGTATGCCGCAAGAGGCTCCCTAGACCGTCAGGCTTGGCCCTGGGGTCAACATTTCGGAAATCAAACCAACAACATGGAAAACCTGAAGGGGACAACGGAGCCTGAAATTAAGCCTGTGAGATCCTTCTCAGCTAATGCGTATGGCCTCCTGGATATGGCCGGCAATGTGTCGGAGTGGTGTGCTGATTGGTATGGTAAAGATTATTACCAGCAGTCCGACAAAGTGAACCCTCGCGGTTCCGTTACCGGTCATGAACGGGTTGTAAGAGGTGCATCCTTCCTGATACCCCCTTCGGATTTACTGCTCGGAGTGAATGCTTGGCGGCGTTCCACTCCCCCTCAGAGTGCTGCTGGAGACATCGGATTCCGATGCGTCCAAGGGATGTAATCGCAAGTAGTGGTATACATTAACCGCCTCCGGAGCCTGGGAATTCCCAGCAGCAGATTGCAACTGACGAATCATCACCACTGCATTATCCTACCAATCAAGAGTTTGACAGGGTGAAAACATCCGACCAACAAAAAGTCGAAAAAATTGGCTTCATCCTGGCAACAGGCCCG
>WBXJ01000041.1 GCA_008933045.1 Verrucomicrobiota bacterium | reverse complement strand
CTCTGCGGTGATCAGCCGAGCATTAAAGAATTGATCGATTACGAAATGTTTTGTGGCATCGTTCCGGAACCCGTCAATATCAGCCAGAACCCTGACGAAACCAGCGTGCAGGCAATGAAGTTGGCCTTGGATCAACCCGCTCTGAATATCAAGGTGGTGGATGTCCGAGATCCTGATGAATATGAGATCGCTCATGTCCTTGGCACGCAATTGATTCCCTTGGGCAGCTTGGGTGAGCGGTTTACAGAACTCGATCCCAACCAGCAAATCTACCTGCATTGCAAAAGTGGGATCCGCTCGATGAAAGCCCTCAAATTCCTTCAGGAGCGCGGCTTCAAGTATGTTAAAAGTGTGAAAGGCGGTATCCGAGCTTGGAGCGAAGAAATCGATTCGAGTGTCGCGACTTACTAGGCTCGGAGTTAAGATTTGGTAATGTTTTTCGGTGTCGAATGAACGCGAAAAGTTTCTTCGACGCTTGATTTAACCCCGTTTCTCTGGTCCTATTAGTTGGTTACCCATACTTGTAGACCTATGAAATTCAACCAATTCTTACTGACTTCCATGATGGCTTCGGCGGCTTTGTTTGACCTATCGGCGGAGCCTTATCGACGAACTCTCACGAGTGTTGATCAAGGCTTGAATGAGGTCTCGGCGACGATCACTCCGCAGACGGCACAGGTTCCGGCAACCGCTCCTTGGTCGATTACCAAGACAAGACTCCATGGCGGAAAGCAGGAAGGTGTGGACCTCATTACAATCAACAATGGTCGCCTTCAGTTATCCATCATTCCGACACGGGGCATGAGCTTATTCCGCGTCCAGTTGGGTGAAATAAAGTTAGGTTGGGAATCGTCCGTCAAAGAGATTGTTCATCCCCAGTTTATGAACCTTTCCAGTCGTGGCGGCCTTGGCTGGCTCGAAGGGTTTAATGAGTTTATGGTTCGTTGCGGGGTCGAATATGCAGGGCATCCTGGAAAGGATAAATTCATCAACAATGTTGGCGAAGAAGCGGAAATGGACATCACCCTGCACGGAAAAATTGGCAATATTCCTGCCTCCGAAGTTGAGGTCATCGTGGATCGAACTCCTCCTTACACCCTGCGCGTGCGCGGTCGTGTGGATGAACGCATGTTTTACGGTCCCAAACTTGAGTTATGGACAGAAATTGCGACAGAGCCTAGCTCCAACGAGTTTCAGATTCGCGACACGCTGCGGAACCATGGTGCCTATGATCAAGAGTACCAGGTGATCTACCATGCCAATTATGGGCCTCCGTTGTTGGAGGCTGGTTCCAAGTTTGTCGGTGCCGTCTCGCGGGTCACTCCATTCAACGCGCATGCAGCCAAATCCACCGCGCAATACTCGGACTATTCGGGCCCAGTGCTCGGGTTTGTTGAACAGGTTTACTGCCTTTATCCCGTGCCGGATGCTCAGGGCAGGGGACATGTAATGCTACATAACGCTCGATCGGATCGTGGAATTGCGATGAGTTTTGATACAGCGACCTTGCCGTTTTTCACGCTTTGGAAGAATACAAATGCCCGAGAAGAAGGCTATGTGACGGGGTTGGAACCGGGGACCGGTTTCCCCTATAATCGGCGTCGAGAACGACTAGCGGGGCGAGTGCCCAAATTACCTCCCGGCCAGAGTCGCACTTTTTCTTTGGGGTTCAAAATATTGGAGGACGCGACCGCAGTGACTGAAGCTTCAGCACGCATTCGAAAACTTCAACCTAACCCACCGCAACTGGATTCTGGCCCGACGACTCCAGAGTAAGCTGGTTAATCGTAGCGGAGGGCTTGGATAGGGTGGAGACGGGCGGCTTTGGCGGCTGGAAAAAATCCGGCAATGATCCCCACGCCCGCGCTGAAGGCCACGGCGATTAGCATCGAGTTGGAGGTAATGACGGGCGAGTTGCCGGTTGGGGTGACCCAAACTAGGATTTCAACGAACCCATAGGAGGCCACGATGCCCGCCAATGCGCCGAGGATGGCGATGACGACACTTTCCACTAGGATTTGGGTAAAGATCGCTGTCCCACTTGCTCCGACGGCTTTACAGATACCGATTTCACGAATGCGTTCGTTGATGCTGGCGAGCATGATGTTCATGATGCCGATGCCCCCCACCAACAGGCTGATGGCTGCAATAATTCCACCGCTCATTCGAGCATTAGTAATTTGCCGGTTGATACTTTCGAGCTGACTTTCTTGGGTGCGAAAGTTGAAGTCCTCGATTCCGTGGTGGGTAAGCATAAGAACATTTCGAGCTTGTTGAAGCGCGGATTCCAGGTTCTTAATATCCTTGACCTTAATATCAATGTCGCTGAGTCGAGGATTGGGGAAACCGTTGGTACCACTGGCGGCGCGGAACTTGATCCACATCGTGTTCAGAGGCATGTAAATGGTCATGTTTTTGCGGGTGAACGCCCACCCCCCTTTGCCGCCCCAACCTTTTTTGCGGACAGGTCCAACCTGCTTTTCGACAGGCTTTTTTTTGTCTATTTCTGTTTGTTTCTTTTCGTACTCGCTTTGATATTTTTGAAACATTCCTACGATGGTGAATGGCTGCCCATTAATGTTGATATTCTCTCCGATGGGGATCACTTCGTGGCCGACGGTTTCAGGCGCACCAAACAATTCATCGCGGATACCGGTGCCGATGACGCAAACGCTGTGGGCGTTTTGCTCGTCGAAATCGTTAAAAAACCGGCCGTGTTGCACGACATGCAGGTTCATATCGAGGACAGCGGGCCAGACGCCGACACATTCAGAGGGTTCAAAGATTTTTTCTTTATAGGTGAGAGTGCAGCCGGGTAGGTCCATTTCAGGCGAGACGAGACGGAGCATCGGAGCACTTTGGCGCAAGGCGACAACATCCGCCAAGGTTCGGCCCGGTGCTTCATCCGCGAGGTGTGCTTGATCGGGAGGGACGGGCTGATCTTCGATCAGCACTTTATCGGCACCCCCCATCGCCACCATGGTTTCGCGCATCCCATTTTCCATCCCTTTGACGAGAGCGGCCATCGCTACAAGGCTGGCCACACCCAGAATGATGCCAAGCATTGTGAGAAAAGAGCGAAATTTGTGCGCCCAGATTTCTTTGAAACCAACGCTGATGGTGTTCCAGAGGTTCATGGGATCAATCGTAACGCAGAGCTTGAATCGGATGAAGTCGGGAGGCTTTCACGGCAGGAATCAGACCAGCCAGCATGCCGACGATGACGCTGAAGCAAAAAGCAACGAGTAGCGAACCGAGAGTGATCACTGGTGCGTTGTCCGTGGGAGAGAGTTTGGCGATGCTTTGTACGAGGGCGAACGAAGTGAGTATACCAGCCAAGCCTCCAATGAACGCGATCACCATGCTCTCGACGATGATTTGAATAAAAATGTGCGCGGTCGTGGCTCCCACAGCTTTGCGGGTGCCGATTTCTCGAACACGTTCAGTGATGCTTGCTAGCATGATGTTCATGATGCCGATGCCGCCCACGAGCAAACTGATCGCGGCAATCATCCCGCCACTAACGCGTGCATTTCTAATGGAACTCGTGATGCGTTCGGCCCAGTCTTCCTGAGTTCGGAAGGTAAAATCTTCGATCCCTTGATGTGTGGACGTCAGGACGTTGTAAGCTTGTTGAATTGCCGGCGTGAGCTTGTCCACATTCGCAACCCGTAGGTCCAAAGTCGTCAATCGGGGTCCGCCTGCTATGGACGGAAGAAACCCGGGTTGTCCTGATTTGATTTTGATCCACATCGTGTTCAATGGAATATAAACGGTCGAATTCTTGAGCCAGTACACAAACCCACCTTGTCGACCGCTCCAACCTCGGTTGCGCGGCGTCCCGTTGGTGGTTTGGATTTTGGGTTCTTCTTTGGCTAACTGGCGCACTTGTTTGTCCTGAATACTTTCGTAATGTTCAAACATCCCCACGATGGTAAAAGGTTGGTCGCCAATAAAAATGGTTTCACCGAGTGGAATGATTTCGTGGCCCGTCTTTTCAGGGGAGCCGAAAAGTGCATCGCGAGTCGCGGTTCCGATGACGCAGACGTTGCGGGCCATCTCATCGTCAATTTCATTGAACATTCGCCCGTGTTGGATCACATGCTCATTTAATTCGACAGCAATCGGCCAAACTCCCGCACAGATGAAAGGGTTAAACGATTTTCCCTTGGCGGTAAGAACCGCGCTTCTCCAATCGATGATGGGTGAAACTTTAGTGATCAGCGGGGCGTTGTTTCGGAGTCCATACACATCATTGATCGTCAATCCAGTTGCCTGATCGCGTAGGTGCCGTTGTTCGACGGGAAGTGGCTGAAACTCGACGCGAATTTTCTGCAACCCTCCGATTGCGACCAATGCTTCCTTCATTCCGCGTTCCATTCCTGTCACGAGCGCAGACATTGCGACTAAGCTTGAAACACCCAGAATGATGCCGAGCATGGTAAGAAATGACCGAAATTTGTGCGCCCATATCTCCTTTAACCCGAGCTCAATGGTGTTCCAAATGTGCATCTGACTTACTGTAACTCGGCATGTTCCCTAGCGAATATGGGTGCGGTGTGTGTAGTTTGATGGGGATGACACATGGCTTAACCCGTCGTTGCAGGTAAGGACGATGCCTCGGAGTTTTTAATACTCAATCCCGCCAATTTGGAGTCGATCTTCGTGGCGATGCGCCCATCACGAATCTCGATACGTCGCGGAGTGACGGCCGCAATTTCTGGATCGTGAGTCACAATAATGATGGTTCGACCCTGCTGACTGAGACTATGAAAAAGATTCAGAATTGCCTCCCCCGTATGAGAATCGAGGTTTCCAGTGGGCTCATCAGCAAAAATAATTTTTGGATTATTTACTAAAGCGCGTGCAATCGCCACGCGTTGTTGTTGGCCCCCGGAGAGTTGGCTGGGGCGATGTTTCGCACGGTTATCGAGTTGCACGAGACTCAGCGCCTGCTGGGCTCGTTCCTTGCGCTCGCGAGCTCCTGCACCCGCGTAAATCATGGGAAGCTCGACATTCTGGAGAACGGAAAGTTTTGGCAAGAGGTTAAAAAATTGGAAAACAAATCCGATTTTTTGGTTTCGGATCGCCGCCAGTTGCCCTTGCGAGGCATCCTGAATCATGGTGCCATCTAATTTGATGGTTCCTTTGGAGGGTGAATCTAAACAGCCTAAAATATGCATCAGGGTGGATTTTCCACTGCCTGAAGGCCCGATAATAGAGATGAGTTCTCCCGCCTCAATATCGAGGTTGATTCCATCCAGCGCACGGATTTCCTCCCCGCCCAAATGATAAATCTTGTAAACGTCGCGCAGTTCGACCAGAGCCATGAGTGTTGGAAGATTCCTAAGTGCGGTTGGTGGTTGTTTGGCCCGCAGCTTTAGGTGTCACCGGAGTGGTTCCTGCGGATGGTTTCGAGGGTTTGTTGGTGTCGCCGATTGGCTTGTCGGATTCTTCCTTGGGTTGCTCCATTGCGACGACCTCGCCCGTTTTCAATCCACTTTGGATTTCCGCAAAGAAAAAATCTGAGATGCCGACTTGAATCGCACGCCGTTTAAACGTGTCTAGCTTCTCGCCTGTAGCGACGTAAACAAACCGCTCTGGTCGACCTGTGTCCGGGTTCTTCTCCGTAAAAACGGCTGCCAATGGCAAGGAAACTACGTTGTCCGCCGTGCCGACCGGGATTTTGATATTTGCCGTCATCCCAGGACGAACTTTGTCATCTAGATTCTTCAAGACCACTCGGACAGCGAATCCCTTGGTCGCATTTTTGATCGTGGCTTGAGGGGCAATCCGCTCCACCTTGCCAACAATCCGCACATCAGCCACCGCCTCGAGGGTGACTTCCACTTCTTGATCAACCTTCAGGCGAGTGATATCCGCTTGGTTGATATGGGCATTGATCACCATCGCATTTAGATCTGCGATCGTGAGCACTTCGGTGCCACTATTGAAACCTCCCGAACCAGAAACCGCTTGTCCCATGGACACGGGGCGAGTCAAAATGGTGCAATCGAACGGGGCGATTATTTTTGTTTTTGTCAATTGTTCCTCGAGGATTGCCAACTCGCGTTGTGCTCGTTCCAGCGAGTTTTTTGCCAATGCAAAATCCGTCCGAGTATTCTCGTAGTCTTGCTTGGGCAATAGTCCGCTCTTAAACAGTTCCTCAGCTCGCCCAAAGTTTCGATCCGCTTGTTCTAATTGCAATTTACTGCGTTCGATATCGGTCAAGTAAGTGGATCGTTTGTTTTGCAATTCCTTATCATCCAAAGAGACGAGGATGGCACCTTTCTTAACATGGTCACCCAGATCGACCGCAAGTTGGTCAATTTTGCCGTTGATCTCGGGTTTGACAGAAACTTGTTCTGCGGGACCAATTTCACCAGCCGCACTCACGTTAAAACGAATGTTGCGCTGCTCGGCAACTGTCGTGCTGATTTGCTGAATGTTTTGAGTCGAACCAAACAACCCCTTGATCGTGGGGAACTTCGTTACCACAACCCAACCCCCGCCGACAAGGGCTACAACGATTACAATCCATTTCTTCATTCCGTCAATTTAACTCAGTTTCTATCAGCTAACACGTCTGTCACAAATAACTCATCACCAGAATGCACGATCTGGACAAGCTTTAAAAAGCTGGAGTAATGACTCATTCGATCCCATTTTAATTCACCAAGAATTCACTCCGGCCAGACATTAGTCACTGCCACCCGATTCCTCGAGCGTAGGCAAAACCTCGAATCAGTCGCGATAACCTTCGGGATGGGTTTGATGCCATTTCCAAGCTGTTCTCACGATATCTTCCAGTTTTGGGTACCGTGGTTTCCAACCCAATTCACGCATCGCCTTGTCCGCCGCAGCCACTAACCGAGGAGGATCCCCAGCGCGCCGTGGTTTTTCTAACACAGGGATTGAGTGTCCCGAAACCTTTTCGCATGTCTGGATCACCTCTCGCACTGAGTAACCTTCACCGTTGCCCAGGTTGAAAAATCCTTGAGAACCCATTTTCAACGCAAGAATATGTGCCTGAGCAATATCCACAATATGGATGTAATCCCGAATACAGGTTCCATCCGGAGTCGGATAATCGGTGCCATAAATCTCGCAATGGGTGGACTGACCTAGTGCCACTTTCAAGACGTTCGGGATGAGGTGCGTCTCGATTCGGTGGTGTTCACCACACCGTTCCGAAGCGCCCGCAGCATTAAAGTAACGAAACGCGACAAACTCTAACCCGTGAATTTCCTGATACCAGTGCAACATCTTCTCGAACATTAATTTGGATTCACCGTAGGGATTGATGGGCCGTTGCGGAATGTCCTCGGTCATCGGAACTTTTTCTGGTGGGCCGTAGGTAGCGCAAGTTGAGCTGAAAACAAACTTTTTAATTCCAGCCTCGACCGAGGCTTGGAGAAGCTGCAAGCCGTTTCCGACATTGTTCTCAAAGTATTTGGCGGGATTTGTCATCGATTCGCCGACCAGCGCGTGTGCTGCAAAATGAATGACAGCGTTCGCATTGCTTTGACGCAGCGCGTGACCAATCAACGATTTATCGCCCAAATTGCCCTGAATGAACCGCGCTCTGGGATCCACCGCTGATTTGTGTCCCTCCGTCAGGTTGTCTAAAACTGTGACCTGATGCCCTGCAGCCAGCAACTCTTCGACGCAAACAGATCCAATATACCCAGCCCCACCCGTGACGAATACGTTCATGAGCTAAAAAATAAACGAACCCAATTCAATGCTCAAGCGGCTTGTGCCAGATATTCTGACGCAACGCTTTGCTATGCGCGTTTACCAAGGGGAGCGTTGAAAGTTCAAGCTCACTCACCCAGCGTGCTGCTGGAATGGTTTGGTGAAACTGCTGAACCTCCAATTTCCCCATCGCTTCAGGTGCGTAAAAATCGACCGTCATGCGGTACCGCGTAATGGTGTGTTTCACCGTGCCGCGCAAGTCCCACTGGAGGTGCGAACCCAATTCCTGTCCTAACCGTGCGCGGCCAGCGGATCGGGAATCAATCTCCCAAACCGGCAATTCCCAAAATCCAGCATTGACCACGTCCTCACGGCGTTGCTGAAGTAGCCATCGGTTTTCCTGTTGTATAATCGCCGCAACAAACCAGCGAGGAGTGGAAATCGCGGTGGGTTGAAGATTTGGAATTTGGTCGGTGTTTTGATGTTTTGAAGCGTGGCATCCCTCGTTCAAAGGACATTCATCACAAGCAGGTCGCCGGGGACTGCAAACCGTGGCACCCAATTCCATCAGTGCTTGATTGAGATCACCATGCCGTCCTTGAGGAGCGGCGCTGACGAGTTGTGTCGCAACTTGCCAAAGTTTCTTTTGGACCGCGCTCGATTTTGCCGGATCGGTTATTCCCAGAAACCTACTAAGCACCCGAATGATATTTCCATCGACGATCGGCCAGGGTTGGTTGAACGCGATGCTGCCGATTGCCCCAGCCGTGTAGCGGCCGACACCGGGTAAGGTGAGAATTTCCACGAGTGTGTCTGGGAATCTTCCACCATGCGTGCTGCGGATCAACTGCGCGGCCGCTTGTAAATTTCGAGCGCGCGAATAATAACCCAATCCCTGCCAAAGCTTTAAAACGTGAGCAGGCTCTGCCTCCGCCAAGGCGATAAGCGAAGGAAAAACATCCATCCACCGCGACCAAAATGGGAGCACCGTTTTGACCTGAGTTTGTTGAAGCATAATCTCCGACACCCAGATGGCGTAAGGATCCCTCGTTCGCCGCCAAGGCAGGTCGCGAGCGTGCGTGTCGAACCAACCTAACAAGGCTGCCAGATGATTCTGATCGATGGGAAACGAGGTTTTAATTTGGATGAATTTAAGTGAGGTTTAAGAATCGGGACAGTGGAAAAATCGTCTTCCAGAATTGGGGCAGACGGAGGCTTGCCGTTCCTTCTCAATCACCTTACTTTCGAAATTGAACTTAAATCTATGTCAGCAGAATCAGTCTTTATCTTGCCACAACCGGTGAGGTCCTTTGTCGTGGATCAACTACCGGTGCAGATCTACGCGAAGCAGTCACACCTTGCGACTGCGGCGGCGTCCATTGTGAACGATTATTTGTGTCGCGTGATCGAAAAGCAGGGAAGCGCGGCAGTGATCCTCGCGACCGGAAATTCTCAAATCCAATTCCTGCAAGAATTGGTGGCCTTACGCGGGGTAGATTGGTCCAGAGTTACGCTGTTCCACATGGATGAGTATTTGGGCATCACAGCCGACCACAGTGCTAGCTTTCAGAATTACATGCGCAAGCGGGTCGAACAGTTGGTGAGCCCTCGGTTCTTTCATTATCTTGATGGTGATTGCCTTCTGCCATTCGATGAATGTCAGCGTTATTCCAATTTGCTCAAGGCGCAACCCATTGACCTTTGTTGCTTGGGGGTAGGGGAGAATGGTCACCTTGCGTTCAACGATCCCCCAGTGGCGCAAATCGATGATCCCCATTGGGTCAAGCTCGTCAAGTTGGATGATGCCTGCAAAATGCAGCAGGTCAAAGAAGGGCACTTTCCTAATCTCCAAACTGTGCCTCCCTATGCGTTCACGCTGACATTGCCGGCATTGTGCAGCGCAAAAAAAATGATCTGCCTTTCCCCAGAAAAACGCAAAGCCATCGCCATTCGTTCCGCGTTGCAAGGCCCGATCACCTCAGCCTGTCCCGCCTCGGTTCTACGCCAGAATCCTCAGGCTTTATTGATGCTGGATACTGATTCGGCAGAGCTTTTAACCTAGCACAAATGCAAGAGTTGACTCGTTTCACGACGCGAATCTCGAGATCCAAACGTTGATTCGATCTCCCTTTTTAATGACAATCCTCTGGACAATCTCACCGTCACCTGTAGTAATGAAAGTTGTGACGGATGTTTGGCACCCTGAGATTAGGGTGAGCGCGGCTTATTTTGCGGGGTTGGAAAAAATCTCCATTTAGCTTGTTGACTTGTGCTGTGCTTTTGCTAGGTTCCGTCCCTCTTTTATTGATTTGTCGATGAAAACGTATTTGCCGAAAGCGGATGATAACCAGCAGAAGTGGCATGTGGTAGATGCAGACGGAGCCGTTTTGGGCCGTCTCGCCGTCCAGATTGCCGATGTTTTGCGGGGTAAAAACAAGCCTATCTTCACCCCCCACATGGACACGGGCGATTTTGTTGTCGTGATTAACGCCGAAAAGGTGGTTTTGACCGGCAAGAAGGAAGAAGCCAAGATGTTCATGAGCTACTCCGGTTGGAAGGGTGGCGAAAAATATACGAGTGTCGCTCAGGTGCGCGAAAAGCATGCCGATCGCCTCATCTCTCACGCCGTGAAGGGAATGGTTCCCAAAAACCGACTCGGCAAACAAATGCTCACCAAGCTTAAAGTTTACACCGGCGACAAGCATCCGCATGCTGCCCAACAACCTGCTAAGCTCGAAATTAAACCCCGTTTTTGATAGTATATGGCTGAAACGATTGAATTTTTGGGTACAGGCCGTCGCAAGACCGCAGTGGCTCGCGTCCGTTTGTCCGCTGGTTCCGGTAAGATCACAGTGAATGGCCGGACGATGGAAACTTACTTCGTGGTAGATTCCCAGCGTTTGCTGGTTCAACAAGCATTGGGCGCAGTGGATGCCACCACAAAGTTTGACGTTCGGGTCAATGTCGCAGGTGGCGGCCCCACAGGTCAGGCAAGTGCAGTGCGGCATGGCATCGCTCGTGCGTTGTTGCTAGCGGACGGCACCATGCGCCCCGCTCTTAAAGCGCAAGGGTTGTTGACTCGCGACAGCCGTATGCGTGAGCGTAAAAAATACGGACAACCGGGCGCACGCAAACGTTTCCAATTCAGCAAACGTTAATCGTTTTTTGCAACTCATCGCCCCGCTGCTCTTACGCTCGCGGGGCTTTTTCTTTTTACCTGTGCTTGACGTGACTGTAAGGGAATTCCTAATTTAACGGGGTCCAGTGGAATGAATTCGCAAACCAAAGTAGCTGTAGTCGGTGCTTCCGGATATGCGGGAGAGGATCTCGTGCGCCTGCTCCTCACTCACCCTCACGCCGAGCTAACCTCCGTAACGTCGCGACAATACGCAGGAAAAACGGTAGCGCAAATTTTCCCTAAGTTTTCTCATTTTCCTAAGGCCCGCTCATTGCGGTTTGTGGAGCCGAATGCGGAACTCCTTGCCAAACAAGCGGAGGTGGTTTTTCTCGCTCTGCCCCACGGAGTCGCAGCAGAATTTGCGGTCCCCTTGATTCAGCAAGGGGCTCGAGTCATTGATTTAAGCGCGGATTTTCGATTGAAGAGCCCGACCGTTTACGAGGAGTTTTACGCGCAACCACACCCAGCACCAGATCTCTTAAACCGTTCTGTCTATGGTTTGGCGGAGGTGTATCGATCCGCGATTCAACAGGCAGTCCTCATTGCTTGTCCGGGTTGTTATCCCACCAGTATTTTGTTGCCGATGCTCCCGTTGTTGCGGGCGGGGTTAGTCGATCCCGATCAAGTCATTGCCAACTCTCTCAGCGGTGTCACCGGTGCTGGTCGCAAGTTGGAGGTGGACTATCTGTTCGCCGAATGCAACGAGAGCCTACGTCCGTATGGCGTCCCCAAGCATCGACACTTATCCGAGATCGAGCAGGAGTTATCATCGGCTGCGGGACGCAGTGTGAGAATGCAGTTCACTCCTCATCTTGTCCCAGTAAATCGTGGGATTCTAACCACCCTGTGTCTGACGCCGACCACAGCCTTCGTGGACAACCCAGCGGCAATGGAAGCTTTCGATCGGCAAGTCGCGCACGCTTACAAAACGGCCTACGGGGATTCTATTTTTGTTCGCCTATTGGAGGGAAAAGCGTTACCCGATTCGAAGAATGTGGTGGGAACCAACTTTATTGAGATCGCTTGGCGGTTAGACGTCCGTACCGGGCGTTTGATCGTTATGAGTGCGATCGATAATATCGTGAAGGGCACAAGCGGCCAAGCCATCCAGTGTTTCAACATCGCAACCGATCGACCGGAGACCGCCGGCCTCATCTAAGATTTACCATGCCCAAGACTTCTGCATTTCGTGTAATTGAAGGGTCGATTGCAGCTCCCAGCGGGTTTCGCACGGCCGCCGTTTTTTGCGACATCAAACGTCTCGGCACGGGAAAGGGGTCTAACAAAGGGCAAAAACGTGATCTGGCCCTGATCGTGTCAGAGGTGCCTGCAATCGCTGCGGGCATGTTTACGACCAGCCAGGTGTGCGCGGCACCCGTCAAAGTCAGCATCAAGCGTGTAGCTGCAGGCTGCGCTCAGGCCGTGGTGGTCAATTCTGGAAATGCGAATGCTTGCACGGGGCGCCAAGGGATGAAGGATGCCGAGGAAATGACCCGTGCAACTGCTCTAGCCCTAGGGCTCAAAGCAGAGCAGGTGCTCGTCTGTTCCACCGGCCGTATTGGTGTCACCCTTCCCATGGCGAATGTGAAGCGCGGCATCACCGCTGCTGCTGCCTTACTCAATCCAAGTTTTGAGAATGCTCAGCAAGTGACCGAGGCGATCATGACGAGTGACACTCGCCCAAAGACGGTTGCTGTGGAGTTCAAAATCGGGGAAAAAGTCGTGCGCATCGGTGGCACTTGCAAGGGCGCAGGAATGATCCAGCCCGGCATGAGTCCCACAGGCACACGTCCAGCTTCGGGGTTACACGCGACAATGTTGGGTTTTATCACCACCGACGCAAACATTGATCGCACCGTGTTAAAGGGTGCCCTCGAAACCGCAGTCGCTCAGAGTTTTAATCGTGTCACCGTGGATGGAGACATGAGCACGAACGATACGGTCATCGTGCTAGCCAATGGGAAAGCGGGAAACATTCAGGTTTCGGCCCGTTCCACTAAAGCTCGCAACACATTTCAGACTGCGCTCAATTTTGTCACGCTGGAGTTGGCTAAGATGATTGTTCGTGATGGGGAAGGAGCAAGCCATTTCGTTACGGTCCGCATCAAAGGAGCAAAAACCGCAGCCGATGCCGATGCCGCCGCACGCGCCGTTGCCAATGGAGCACTCGTTAAAACAAGCTGGTTCGGTGGTGACCCCAATTGGGGGCGCATTCTAGGTGCCTTGGGTGCTTCCAGAGCTAGCCTCATCGAAGAAAAAATCGACGTCGGTTACTCGTTACCCGACGCAAAAAAAATCATTTTCGCGCTTAAAAAAGGTCAACCCACCCGCACCTCCTTCAAGGAACTTTGCACACTCGTGGCAAATCCAGAGTTCGAGCTTCATATTTTTCTCAACGTAGGAAAGGCAGAGGCTGTCATGTACACTTGCGATCTGACTGAGGAATACGTGGAGTTTAACAAAGGTGACGTCAGCGATCCTGCCTCTATGGGGGGCTAATATCACACGGTGTCGTATGCAAGATATCATCAGTAAAGCATCCACTCTTCTCGAAGCATTGCCTTATATTCAACGGTTCAGTGGGCAAATATTCGTTGTCAAATACGGAGGAAGTTTTATGGATTCGCCGGATGTGGCGGTCAGGAATGGAGTGGCACGCGATATCGTATTTTTAGAGGCAGTGGAGATCAATCCCGTCGTTGTGCATGGCGGAGGCAAAGCGATCACACGAGCCATGGCTGCTGCGGGAATTTCTGCAAATTTTATCCAAGGCCAACGCGTCACTGATGAGGCCACGGTGGAAGTGGTCGAACGAGTGCTCTCACGAGAGATCAATCCTGACATCGTTGCAATGATCAATTCGTTGGGAGGCTGCGCTCAAGGGTTCGCGGGCAGCGATATTTTTAAGTGCCGCCAGATGTTCCTGACAGGTCCCAATGGCGAAAAGGTGGATATTGGTTATGTGGGTGAAGTAACGCAGGTCAACATTGAACCCTTGTTAGCTTGCCTGAAAGCTGGAGCCACCCCTGTAATTAGCCCCACGGCACGTGGCGAGGTGGATGGCAAAGTTTACAATTGCAATGCCGACATCGCAGCGGCTCAAACAGCGATTGCTCTCCATGCCGCTCGGCTTGTATTCATGAGCGATGTCCCGGGCTTGATGCGCGATCCAAAAGACCTCTCCACAGTCATACCAAATCTAAGGATCTCGGAAGTGCCTGCACTGAAAGCTGCTGGTATTGTCGATCAGGGGATGATTCCAAAAATTGATAGCGCGGTCGCAGCCATTCAGTCGGGTTTGCACAAGGTCTCTTTGGTCGATGGTCGCGTTCCTCACGCCGTTTTGCTCGAAATCTTTACGGACGCTGGCTTAGGCACGGAGGTGGTGCCGTAATCAGGCAGTAGCTGGGAGAAGTTTAAAAACGATCCAGCAACATTTTGTTGATCCCCATTTAATCATCCTCTTGCATGAACGAACCTATCCCTACGCTGGTGCCTCCGGTGCGAAATGATTTCGCCTCCATTCAAGCGCACCTCAATAAAAACGTCGTTCCTTCCTACGGAAGATTTCCTCTAGCTTTGAGCCACGGCTTAGGCAGCTACGTTTGGGATGTGACTGGGAAGCGTTATCTCGATTTGGGAGGTGGTATCGCTGTCACGTCCTTGGGTCATTCAAATGCGGAGATTACTGAGGCGTTGATCGAGCAATCACGCAAGCTTATCCACATCTCGAATCTCTACTATACCGATCTGCAAGGACAACTCGGGGAGCGCATCACAGATCTGATCGCACCGGGTAAAGTATTTTTCTGCAATAGCGGCGCAGAAGCCAACGAAGGACTTTACAAAGCAGCGCGAAAATTCGGCCACGAGCAAGGTCGTTTCGAAATTATCACCGCCGAGAATTCGTTCCACGGCCGCACCCTGGGTGGGATCTCAGCCACAGGACAGGACAAAGTCAAAAAGGGTTTTGAACCAATGGTCCCGGGTTTTAAGCATGTGCCCTATAACGATTTGGAAGCCATCCGTGCCGCGATTTCACCTGCCACTGTGGCAATCCTGATTGAAGGAATCCAAGGCGAGACCGGTGTTACCCCTGCCACCCCGGCCTACCTGCTTGGCTTGCGCAAACTGTGTGACGAAAAAAATCTCTTGCTCCTCATCGACGGCGTGCAATGTGGACACTTTCGAACCGGACGATTCCAAAGTTTTCAACGTATTCTCGAAGGCGTGGAAGGTGCGGAATCATTTCTGCCCGACGGCATCTCCATGGCTAAATCGTTAGGTGGAGGATTTCCGATCGGTGCCCTTTGGTTACGCAATCCCTACGGCGATCTACTCAGCGCAGGAACGCATGGCACGACTTTTGGCGGAAATCCGTTAGGGTGCGCCGTTGCGCTCCGAATCTTCGAAGTCATTCAGCGGGATCAACTCGCCCAACACGCCCGCGACTTAGGCGCGTGGATCAAGAACCAATTGGCGGCCCTAGTGACGAAGTATCCAACAGTGTTGAAGACTGTAAGAGGCTTTGGGTTGATGATCGGTTTAGAACTTCAACCCAACATCGCCACGTTCACCCAGGATGATAAACCCGCTGCTGTCCAATTCATCAATCGGTTGCATGAGAAAGGTGTGCTCACGATCCCTTCAGGGAATCACATCGT
>WBXJ01000040.1 GCA_008933045.1 Verrucomicrobiota bacterium | reverse complement strand
TGATCAAACGCTCGCTCCACAAGTAGATGTGAGCATCGCGCGGACTCACTGAGAGAATGCGCTGATAGGTTTCCCCGCCGACAGTAGGTTGCTTGGAATTACTCACGTCTCTCGATGCGGCCTTACCACCAAAGATCAGTGACCCGAAGCAAAGGAACCCATGGTTGCAACTGGAATGTCCTGGTCGAGTTCGCTGCGGCACGTTGTGATGGTTGATACAGTTTCACCTACCCCGGGAATTTGCTTCGAAGACGGTGATTCCATGATTGCGTTTTTAGGTATACCGAAGATTCTACCTGGTTCTTTCAGAAAGGCAACACTTTTCGGTTGAAACCTCAGGATTATCGTCGAGTTTCTTTGTCGCGAGCAGCCTTTAGAAGAATTTGGCGTTCTGCTTCTGTCAAACTTTGCATTCCTTGAGCGGAGATTTTATCGAGGATTGGATCAACTTCTCGACTGATGAAATCGTTGGAACGTATTCCAATTAGGGGCGCTGCAGAATTCCGATTTGTATTGGGTGACCCGATTATTGGCGGCAAATGCCAATCGGATCGTAGGAGGGCTTTGGTGCAGATCCAACCATAGATCAACCCTCCAAGGTGGGCTCCCTCGGCCACGTTTCCTTGCGGGAAAATAATCCCAAAAACAGCCAAGGCTGCCGCGCCAAAAAACATGACACGCGCGGTCAAGGTCACGGGCACAATGTAAAATACTAATAATGTGATTTTACGTTGCGGATAAAGCACTGCAAACGCGGCAACCAACCCATAAACGCCGGCTGAAGCTCCTACCACTGACGAATGTAGCCCGCCAAAATTTCCGGGAAGAATCCAACTCCCCAGCACATGCACAAACCCACCCACCACCCCGCTGATTAGGTAAAGTTTCACAAAAGTAAGCGTCCCCAGACGCTCCTCCACATCCCGTCCGAACATGTAAATCCCCAGACTATTGAATAAAATATGTAACCAGCCTCCATGCAGAAACTGAAAGGTGACCAACTGCCAAATCATGCCGCGTTTTAGCGTGTCCCAACTCAACGCAAAATACTGGCTGAAAATATCAGCGCCCGAATCCGTGAGCGTCAACTGCCCCAAGAAAACCACGGCGTTAATGATCAGAATTGTAATCGTAGCTGATCCCGCAGTCCGCGCCGGTGGAGGCAGGGGCGAGGGCTCGCGCATGTAGGATCGATCATCAAGCATTTCGCCATACAGTATCCTGAAAATACCCCAACTTCAACCCTAACCCATCAAGGAATCTGATTTTCTACCTCGTAGTTACGATCGTTGGCGCAACATTTTGCTGAGGTTGGTGTTTTCATATTGGTGGATTACTGTTATCTAGTGTGAAGAGTCACGAAACCGACTTAGTGAAAGCGATGTGTATGTTCAGTAAGCAGTCCATGACGGTGGCGTTGCTGGGGGTGACCCTCACAACCCTCGAGGTGAGCGCAGTCGCCACACCGAGGACTCGGGAGGCCTATCAGATCATCAGCGAACGCAATCCCTTTGGTTTGAAACCTCCACCGCCTCCTGTCGAAGCGCCCGTGGCGGAAACGAAGCTGCCACCACCGGTCAAAGTGGATATTTTCCTGACGGGTATTACCACCGTTGGTTACCCTCGCATACCTAAACGGGCTTATATCCAAACGAAAGCCGCAGATAAAAAAGACCCCGTTACCTATATGCTTTCCGAGGGCCAAGGGAAGGACACGATTGAGGTTGTCGAGATCAACGAAAAGCGACCCGCTTCGGTAACCATCCGAGTGGCTGGGGCCGAACAAGTTCTCACTTTTGAGACGAATGGAATCAAGCCGCCCACATCGGGTCCTATTGGACCGGGTGCAGCAACTAATTCCCTCGCGGCAGTCATGCCGGGGGGCGGTGGTCCGGGTGTCGCCCAGTTTGGGGGCGGATTGGGTCAACCTAATAACCGTCCGAGCGGCGGGCCTCAGAACGCATCGGGAGGGCTACGGAACAATATTCCCGAACGGATGCGACGCAGTCCCTCCGAAGGTGCAGCGGCGCTTCTCGGTTTTCAGGCCCCCCCGCAGTTAGGGGCAGCCTCCACGCCTCCAAATCAACCTCCTCCACCCGAAGCCGAGATTGATCCTGTTGACCAGTATTTGCGGCTTAAAATTGATGAAACGTTGAACCGGCAGCAAGGGAAGGATTTCCCTCCGATCCCCCAACTTCACTAACGAACCGCGACGGGAAGGGTCGTTTCCCTGACCCCTTCGACAAGAGCAATGAGCCATGTGCCGTGCTCCTTACGCAAGGTAAGACGCACCTCTTCCGCAAGGGGGGTTGGATCTTCGCCCTGCCAGATTAGCACACCCATCCGGACATCGGCGTTTTGAGCGTCCTCATTTACCTTCACTTGTAGACTCGGAATTTCAAGCCGCAAACCTGAGAAGCGATTGCGTACAGCCGCCACCGTTTGTCGCAGTTCCAGCCGACTGTGGATGTCCTGCGAACTGCGAGAGATATCACCGAGATCAAGCGAGACATCGTACGAGAAGTACTCGGCAATTTGATCAGCTCGAAGGGCTTGAACAAAAATGGATTCTTGTTTTTCGACCGGAAACAGGGCCACCAAGCGGTGAATGCGTCGCTCAATGAGAACCGCATCGGGAGGGAAAAACCATGCGTAACCCAGCCAACACAGTAGGGCCAAGGTCAGCAGACCACTCAATGCTCGGGCGTGTTTCAAAAGAGCACCTTCCCAATAATGTCATTCTCGTCCTTGCGGTGTAATTCGGAAATCGTCCGATTGTCACCAATGACGAAGTATTCGTAAGGCTGTAATGTAAACTCGGTTACCCGCCAGGGTGGCTCTCCTTGGGTATATTTTTCGTCCAAAATCCGCCCGTTGATGTAGACTTTTCCGTTAGCTACAGCCACCGTTTCACCGGGCAAGCCGAGCACCCGCTTCAACAGCATCAATTGTTGTTCGCTCATCTTCACTCCCACCACATCACCTCGCTGCGGATGCTGACGTCGATACGCCAACTTATTGATAAAATTGATCGCCCCATTTTTGTAGGAGGGCAGCATGCTGTTTCCCGTGACGCGGATGGGGATCAACCAGAAGCGGAATGCCAAGAAACTCAACAAAACCAGAACCGAGATCCGCACGAGAGTCATCATCGGCCGTCGCCCGACAATAAAACGCAACCACGTTGGCGTGTGCGTGCTGTTCTGGATTGAGGGGGATTCCATGGTCATCCGTGCCTACCTTAAGCCGCTTTGTGAGTTTCCACAACTGGACTTCGTTCCAACGTCGCAGTGGCTAAGAGTGTCTCAAAATGAGGAGGCTGCTCCTCGCGTGCCACCCGTGTGACCTCGATATTCTTAAACCCAGATTCCTCCAGCCACTGATGAATTTCCCCATCTCGAAAACCAAGCCACAGGTCTCCGTAAAGCTCACGCGCTTGCTCAAAGGAATGTGCCCGTAGATCGAGAATTAAAATCTGCCCCCCCACCTTAAGTATCTTGGCCGCAGCCCTGATTGCTTCGGCAGGATTTTCTGCGTGATGCAACGCTTGACTCAGAATCGCTAGGTCCACGCTGTGCGGATCGATCGGAGGGTTCTGCAAATCGCCCACGCGGAACTCCAAATTGGTGAGGCCATTAGCGAGTGCTTTCTCCGACCCGAACTGAACCATTTTTTCTGAATTATCGACGGCGATAATATGACGGGCACGCCGTGCTAAAAGTTCGCTCACCAAACCTTCGCCCGATCCCAGATCAGCGATCACTAATGCGGGCATCATCCGTAGGAGCAATTGGCCAAACGCTTGCCATGACCGCCCGGGGCCATAGCTCCGGTCGAATCGACCCGCGATCTGGTTGAAATAATTCTGAGCCAGATCATCTCGCAGAGTGAGCACGCGTTTGAGGCTTCCGAGATCAGCCATGCGTTCGGGCAACTCGCCCGCACCACGGACCGCCAGTTCTACCGCAGCAATGAAGGTTTGCTCCCCGAGACGATTCATCCGATAAAAAGCACGTTTCCCTTCACGCCGAGATTGCACCAGCCCTACTTTTTGCAATTGGCCAAGATGAGTAGAAATGCGTGATTGCCCCAAATGAGTGATCTCCTGCAGTTCATTCACCGAAAGTTCCTCTTTTTCCAATAACGCGAGAAGTCGAAGGCGCGTAGGATCAGCCAAAGCGCGTAGAATATTAAGGATGGTTGACATGATGCGAGGAGTGTAAACGCACACGGATCAGAACAAAAGCCGAACGATCGTGATTGTTAACTTGGAAGTTGACGGCATGCAAAAACGATATATCTTCAAATCAGGATACGTCAATACGTGATTGAACAACTGCGACCAGCTTTACTAAAATGAGCAAGAATTTCATTTTCTCCTCCGAATCCGTTGGCGAGGGCCACCCGGACAAAGTTTGCGACACGATTTCGGATGCGGTTCTAGACGCCTGCTTGGCGGTCGATCCAAAAAGCCGAGTGGCCTGCGAAACCTACGCCAAAAGTAATATTGTTGTCGTTGGTGGGGAAATTACCACAAAGGCTCAGGTGGACTTTACCCGCATCGCACGTGAGGCAATCCGTGAGATTGGATATGTCCATGATGATGATGTGTTCCATGCCGATCGTGTCTTCGTCATGAACATCGTCACCCAACAATCTCCCGATATTTCACAGGGTGTTGATGCCAAAGCGGCCAAAGGTAAAAAGAAAGCAGAACAGGGAGCTGGCGATCAGGGTTTGATGTTTGGTTATGCTTCCGACGAGACGCCCGAGCTGATGCCTGCTCCGATCATGTTCGCTCATCGCTTGGGTCGTGAACTGACCCGCATTCGTAAAAGTGGAAAGGCCAAATGGCTGCGACCCGATGCGAAGAGCCAAGTCTCCGTGCAATATGTGGACGGTAAACCGGTTCGGATCACAAATGTCGTTGTTTCAACCCAACACTCCGCCGATGTGGAGCACGCGGAGATCGAAGATTTCATCATCAAGAACATCGTCAAAAAAGTGCTCCCCGCTGAGATGCTCGACAAGAAAACCGAGTTTTTGATTAACCCCACGGGACGGTTCGTCGTGGGGGGACCTCAGGGCGACACCGGCTTGACTGGCCGAAAGATTATCGTGGATAGCTACGGTGGGATGGGGCGTCACGGAGGCGGAGCATTTTCTGGAAAAGATCCTTCGAAAGTGGATCGTAGTGCCGCATACATGGGCCGGTATGTTGCCAAGAATATCGTTGCGGCAGGACTCGCGCAAAAAGCTGAAATTCAATTTGCCTACGCCATCGGCTATCCGGATCCTGTTTCCGTGTGTGTTGATACATTCGGCACCGGTGTTATCAGCGACGAAAAAATTGCGGAAGCTGTGCAGTCCATCTTCAGCTTCAAGCCCGCCGATATCATTAAACAATTGAACCTTCTCCGCCCAATTTACTCACTCACGACCAATTACGGTCACTTCGGGAAGATTGAGGATGTGAAGAGTTTGACGTGGGAGAAAACGGATAAAGCCGCAGCACTGAAGAAGGCGGCACGATAAAACTTTAAGTTCGCGAAAACTGACAAACTGAAATCTATTAAATTATGGCTTCTGCAAAACTCTCAAGCTCACGTAAGAAAAGTGCTCCAAGCCCCGCCGTGCCGGTGGCTCCTGATTACAAAGTAAAAGATATTTCCCTCGCCGATTGGGGTCGTAAAACCATCGGAGTTTCCGAGTATGAAATGCCCGGTCTAATGTCGATCCGTCGCAAGTACGCCAAATCAAAACCTTTAAAGGGCGTGCGGATCACCGGTTCGTTGCACATGACAACCGAGACTGCGATTTTGATCGAGACCTTGGTGGATCTAGGTGCGTCGGTTCGCTGGGCGAGTTGCAATATTTTTTCCACTCAGGATCAAGCCGCTGCCGCCATCGCTGTGACAGGTGTCCCAGTCTTTGCATGGAAGGGCGAAACCCTCGAGGAATACTGGGATTGCACCCTCGACGCGGTCACATTTCCAGGGCTGAAAGGCCCTCAACTCGTCGTGGATGACGGCGGCGATGTTACTCTGCTAATCCACAAAGGCTACGAACTAGAAAATGGCGATAAGTGGGTGAATACCCGCTCCGGTTCGCACGAGGAACAAGTCATCAAAAATCTGCTCAAACGTGTCGCGATCGAGCGACCCGGATTCTGGCACGCTGTCGTGAAAGAATGGAGAGGTGTTTCGGAAGAAACCACCACTGGGGTGCATCGTTTAGGCCAGATGTTGCAAGCGGGCACGTTGCTGGTTCCCGCCATCAACGTCAACGACTCCGTCACCAAATCAAAGTTTGATAATCTTTACGGCTGTCGCGAATCCCTTGCAGACGGCATCAAGCGTGCGACCGATGTCATGCTGGCAGGCAAGGTGGCCTGCGTTTGTGGCTATGGAGATGTAGGAAAGGGTTCAGCCCAATCCTTGCGCGGTTTCGGTGCTCGGATCATTGTTACAGAAATTGATCCCATCAACGCTCTGCAAGCAGCCATGGAAGGGTTCGAAGTGACGACGATTGAGGATACTCTGGGCAGGGCCGACATCTACGTTACCACCACCGGCAACTGCGACATCATCACCTTCGAGCACATGTTGAAGATGAAGGATCAAGCGATCGTTTGCAACATTGGCCATTTCGATAACGAAATCCAGATGGATCGGTTGAACTCTGCCAAGGGTGTCAAGCGGTTAAACATCAAGCCACAGTACGACAAATACACATTCGCCGACGGGCACTGCATTTTTGTGCTAGCGGAAGGCCGACTCGTGAATCTGGGTTGCGCAACCGGCCACCCAAGCTTCGTGATGTCCAACTCCTTTTCTAATCAAGTCTTGGCTCAAATTGATCTTTGGACGAACAAGGATACCTACAAGATTGCACTTTACCGATTGCCAAAAAAACTCGACGAAGAGGTGGCTCGTTTGCATCTTGAGAAAATTGGCGTCAAATTAACCAAGTTGACAAAGAAACAGTCCAGCTATCTCGGCATTTCCTCAGACGGTCCCTACAAGCCTGAGCACTATCGGTACTGACGAGTTACCACCGCTATCGGTAAACCGTTCGCGAATGTAACATAATTGTAACCTAGGACTGACCGTTTGTGTCTCACTCAGCATGATGAAATCATTGAGAGTGAGAACAGCGGTTCGGCTAGGGCTCGCGGTCCTTATTTGGGCGGGTGACGCAAACCTAACCTGGGTGCGAGGAGCTACGGCTGCAGTTCCCAAACAGGCTTCCGACCTGTTTAACGCGACTAATGTTTGGAATCTTCACCTTAAATTTACCCCCGACCAATGGGAGGCCATGGAGCCTGCAGGTGGAGGCGGCTTTTTTGGTGGTCCGGGTGGCCGAAGACCTGGCCAAGGTGGCCCTCCGGGGGATAATCTGGTTCGACCTGGTGGACGTGGTGGCGCGGGTGGGTTCGGTCCCGCCATGTTCATCGCCCCAGCCTTCGTCATGGAGGGGGACAAGGATCGCGACGGCAAGTTGTCAAAATCAGAATTTAGCAACCTCGGTGAAACATGGTTCGGGGCGTGGGATAAGGAAAAGAAGGGGATACTAAACGCCGACCAAATTCGGGATGGCATCAACACCAGTTTAGGAGCACCAATGGGACCTGCGGGTGGCGGCAATAATCCTCCTCGCCCCATGGGGTTTAATCTGCAAGGTCCTGAGGGCAAACGCAATGGATTGGCCTCCGCTGCAGGTGTGGAATTCAAGTATGTCCATGCTGACCTCGAATTCGAGGGCACTACCCTCAAGGATATCGCGGTGCGTTACAAAGGGAACGGCACGTTCATGGGATCCCGTGGATCCCTCAAGCGATCATTCAAGATTGACCTCAACAAAAACGTCAAAGGTCAGAAAATCGCAGGGATTGCCCAGTTCAACCTAGCGAACAATGTTACTGATGCCACTTGGATGAACGAGACTCTCGCCTACCAACTGCATCGCGACGCCGGTGTGCCAGCTCCGCATAACAGTTATGCCCGTGTGCATGTCACCGTCCCCGGCAAGTTCGAGAAAAAATACTTCGGCCTTTATTCCTTGGTGGAGGATGTAGATAAGGACTTTGCCGCCCAGAATTTTAGGACCAAGCAAGGTGCCATTTTCAAGCCCGTCTCCTCCCACCTCTTCACCGATTTAGGCGATGATTGGGCGAAGTATAAGCAGACCTACGATCCCAAGACCGATCTCTCCAAAGAGGAGAAACAACGAGTGATCGATTTCTGTAAATTGGTCAGTAATTCTGATGATGCCGAATTTGCCGCCAAGCTGGGGAGTTACTTGGACCTCGAAATATTTGCTCGATATATGGCGGTCACGGTCTGGCTTTCTGACATGGACGGAATCCTAGGTCCAGGTCAGAATTTTTACCTTCATTTGAACCCTAAAACTCAAAAGTTTCAGTTTATCGCTTGGGATCAGGACCACTCCTTCGGTCAGTTTGGTATGCGAGGCACCGCCGAACAACGAGAGAACCTGAGCATCGAGAAACCTTGGCAAAACGAGGTCCGTTTCCTCGAGCGCATTTTCAAAGTTGAGGCGTTCAAAAAACTTTATCTGGCTCGATTGGCGGAGTTCAGTAAGACACTCTTTCAACCTCAACGATTTGCAAAGCAAATGGACGACTTGGCCCCGTATCTACGACCCGCAGTGCAGGAAGAATCGGCCGATTTACTTAAGAGTTTCGACCGTCAGGTCGCGGGCGAGCCTGTGGATCAGCGTGGGGGTGGCTTTGGTGGCCCTCCGCAATCGATGAACACTATCAAACCGTTCGCCAAAATCCGCACCCAATCCATCCTCGATCAGTTGTCAGGAAAATCTAAAGGGCAGGAATTAGCGGCGTTCGGCGGCTTCGGTGGCAGGGGAGGGCCTCGAGGCGGCCCCGGTAGCCCAGGAGGTCAACAAGGTCCCGGGATGTTTCTTGGCGGAGCGTTTATGATCGCTTTGGACGCGAATAAGGACAAATCGGTAACTCATTCTGAGTTCACGGATGGTTTTTCAAAATGGTTCTCTACATGGAACAAAGATAAAAGTGGGATGCTTTCGGACGATGATCTCCGTGCGGGAATCAACGAAGACCTAGCTCCATTCCGTGGTGGTCCTCCGAGAGATTAAGGGTGCGCCGCTTCAAGGTTGTCACCCGTGAGCGGTTTGTGTTGAAATAACCTGCACATGACCGAATCGGAAGTTTTGCATAGGTTTCGATCCTCTGGCGCATTGCTAGAGGGTCATTTTGTTTTACGCAGCGGTTTGCACAGCCGCCAGTTTTTCCAGTGCGCCCTCGCGTTACAGAGCATGCCTGACGTTGAAAAGTTTGGTGCGGCTCTCGCGAATCAGCTCAGGGCACTCAACGCCAGCACGGTCATTGCGCCCGCGATGGGAGGGCTTGTGATTGGGCAAGAGGTCGCTCGTCAATTGGGGTTACGTTTCATCTTTGTCGAAAAGGAGGATGGAAAACTGGTGCTGCGACGTGGTTTCAAAATCGCTACAGGCGAGAAGTGTCTCATCGTGGAGGATGTTGTGACTCAGGGTGGCAGGGTCAGAGAGACTCTAGCTATTGTGCGTGAGCACGGAGGTATCGCGGCTGGGGTTGCCATGGTCGTGGATCGCTCGAATGGCACAGTGGATCTGGGGGTGCCGACGTTCAGTTTGCTCGCACTCAAGGTCGAGACGTTTCCTGCTGACCAACTTCCGCCCGATCTAGCGGCATCCCAAGCGACTAAACCGGGCAGCAAATAATTGACATATCTCGAAATGGAGATGTGAGGATGGGATATTTCCGGCGAGTGTGTTATCTTAGGTGAAGATATGGCGTTTGATTCCTACCAAGATTTTATCACTGCCCTTGATCGGGCCGGTGAATTGAAGCGCATTGCGCAACCGGTGGCGACCGAGTTGGAGATCACCGAAATTGCCGATCGCGAAATGAAGCTTCCGGGCGGCGGCAAGGCGTTGCTTTTTGAGCGGCCTACTGTCAACGGCCAGCCCTCCTCATTTCCCCTCGCGATCAACACGCTAGGTTCTTGGAAGCGCATGGCGATGAGCCTAGGTGCGGAGAGTGTGGATCAAGTGGCTGCGGATCTTGGCAACTTGATGAAAGCCAAGCCTCCCACCAGCGTGCGCGAAACACTAAAACTTCTGGGAATAGCCTTCGAACTTCGCCATGCCAAACCCAAAACTGTTTCGGATGGTCCGTGCAAAGAAGTTATCCACCGTTTTGAGTCGCCTAAGCCAGCGACTGAATGGCCTGAGCCTCTCCCGATCACTCAGTTATCCGAGCGTTACGCAGCTAACGTCGCGCGTGATCCGCTTGCAACCCTCCTCAATCTTCCGATCCAACAGTGTTGGCCCTTGGATGGGGGTCGCTTTATCACCTTGCCCTGCGTGGTCACGAAGGACCCAGACACAGGCGAGCGAAACGTCGGCATGTATCGCATGCAGATTTATGACTCGCAAACAACGGGTATGCATTGGCAGCTTCAGAAAGTCGCTGCTCGTCATGGTCGCCGTTACTATCAAACCGGACAGCGGATGCCGGTCGCCGTTTTCCTCGGGGGCGATCCTGTTTTTCCTTTCTGTGCGACCGCCCCGTTGCCTGACGGTCTTGATGAGTTTTTACTCGCCGGGTATCTACGCAAAGAATCGGTGCGATTGGTGAAATGCGAAACCAATGACCTCGAGGTGCCTGCCAATTCAGATTTCGTGATCGAAGGGTATATCGATCCCACCGAACCGCTCCGTGTGGAAGGTCCCTTTGGTGATCACACGGGCTACTATTCGCTAGCGGATCGATACCCGGTGTTCCACATCACAGCAATCACTCACAGGAAAAATGCTATTTATCCCGCCACAGTGGTAGGGATTCCGCCGATGGAAGATTTTTATATCGGTGCCGCGAGTGTTAAACTTTTTCTGCCGATTTTCAAAATGAACTTTCCGGAGATTGTGGATATCGCCCTCCCTGCCGAGGGAGTTTTTCATAACCTGGTCGTCGTCAGCATCCGCAAGACTTATCCGATGCAGGCATTTAAAATCATGCATGGGATGTGGGGAATGGGGCAGATGATGTTTACAAAATACATCATCATCGTGGATGAGGATGTGGATGTGCATAACACAAGTGATGTGTTGTTTCGGCTGTGCGCCAACACCGAGCCTCAACGTGACACTATTTTTACGAAAGGCCCTGCGGATGTCCTCGATCATGCGACGGCTGATCTCGCGATCGGCACGAAACTTGGTTTCGATGCCACTCGAAAATTATCAGGCGAAGGGTTTCGTCGCGAATGGCCACCTCTCATCAAGATGGATCCCAAAGTCAAAACCCGCGTTGATGCCATGTTTCGTGGCTAGTCAGCACCGAACTGCAGGGCAGTGTTCAAGCCTCAGTTTTCTCAAGGATTGCGTGCTCCAATCGACAACGTCATAATTAAAGCCATGTCGCCTGCCGAATTCGTTCATCTTCATTTGCACACAGAGTATTCCTTGCTCGACGGAGCCTGTCGGTTGGATCGATTGATGGATCGTGCGAAGGAACTAAACTTTTCGGCACTGTCGATCACCGACCACGGTGTTATGTACGGGGCGATTGAGTTTTACCAAGCCGCACGGGCCAAAGGAATTAAACCAATCATTGGGTGTGAGGTTTATGTGGCTCCCGGGAGTCGATTGGAGAAAAAAAGCTCTAGCGGTGGCAAGGATGTTTACAACCATCTTGTGTTGCTGGCCAAAGACCAAGTCGGCTACAAGAACCTCGTTAAACTCGTCAGCGATGCCCACATCAAGGGGTTTTATTACAAACCTCGGATCGACAAAGAAATTCTCACCGCTCACAAGGAGGGTCTAATCGTTTTGTCGGGGTGTCTAGCGAGTGAGATTCCGCAGTTCATTCTGCACGATGATCTACCCCGTGCTCGACAATCTCTGGACTGGTTCAAACAGACATTCGGCGCCGAGAATTTTTATCTCGAACTACAAAATCACGGCATTGCCGAACAGGCCAAGGTCAACCGACATTTGCTACCATGGGCTCAGGAGTTCGACCTTAAAACAGTAGCCACCAACGACGTCCACTACGTCCGAAAAGAACACTCACATGCGCACGATTGCCTCATCTGCCTAGGAACACAAAGCCAATTGAGGGATGCCAAGCGAATGCGTTATGTGCAGGAGCAATTCTATTTGCGCTCGGCGGAAGAAATGACGGCCTTGTTCGCCGAAGTGCCCGAGGCTGTCAAAAACACTCTTGAGGTTGCCGAGAAATGTAATCTCGAAATTGAATTTGATAAGCTTCACTACCCACTTTTCAACCCACCTGAGCATTTCACTCGCGAAGGATTTCTCCGCAAACTTTTGGCCGATGGCCTCGGGCAACGCTATGGAATTCTGGCCTATGCCGAGGGGTCAGACTTCAGGGTGGAAGCCATCGAAGACGCTCGTCGATTGCCCACCTTCAAAGCAGCCGAAGGAGCGCAAGGGCCTTTCAATCAACTCCAAGAAAACGATGTGTCGGCAGCGGTGAAGACCGTGATCGATCGTTTGCAAACCGAACTGATCACCATCGAGAAGACGGGGTTCATCAGTTATTTTCTGATCGTCGCTGACTTTGTGGCGTATGGACGGACACAAGGGATCACTTGTATCGCCCGCGGATCTGCTGCGGGTTCGATCGTCGCCTATCTGCTTGCGATTTCTAATGTGGATCCGATCCGTTACGGCCTTCTCTTTGAACGGTTCCTCAATCCCGAACGCGTCAATCCTCCCGATATCGATATCGACTTCGCTGACGATCGCCGCGCGGATGTGATCGAGTATGTGCGCGAGAAATACGGACGCGATTCGGTCGCGCAAATCATTACCTTCGGCACGATGGGTGCCAAGTCGGTGGTTCGCGACGTCGGCCGCGTCATGGGGCTCAGCTACGGAGAATGTGATCGCCTTGCCAAGATGATCCCCAATGAGCTGAAGATGGATTTGACCAAAGCGCTCAAAACTTCCGCAGAATTAAAAACCGCTTATGAGACCGAGGATGTCACACGCGAGTTGATTGACACGGCATTTATCCTTGAGGATCTGACCCGAAACTCATCCGTTCACGCAGCGGGTGTGGTCATCGGTGATCAGCCGCTCGACAATCTCTTGCCGCTCAAGCAGGACGAGGATGGCACCATCGTGACCCAATACGCCATGGGGCCTGTGGGGGATCTGGGTTTGCTCAAGATGGATTTTCTCGGCCTCAAAACACTGACCGTTATCCGCAATACCGTGGAGATGATTCAGGCGACACGCAGTGTGGATCTGCCCATCGATGATCTGCCGTTGGACGACGCAAAAACTTACGATCTCCTTAACAAAGGCAACACCATCGGCGTGTTTCAGTTGGAATCAGGCGGCATGCGCGATTTGTGCCGCAAGTTTCAGATCAGTTCCGTGGAACACATCACCGCCTTGATCGCGCTTTATCGTCCTGGACCCATGGAACTGATTCCAGAGTTTATCAAACGGCGACACGGCGAAGTGAAAATCGATTACGAACATCCGTTGCTCGAACCGATTTGTCAGGAAACCTACGGAATCATGGTGTATCAGGAGCAGGTGATGCAGGCTGCTCAAGCACTCGGAGGGTTTACCTTGGGTGCTGCTGACCTTTTGCGACGGGCGATGGGCAAGAAAAAGGTCGAGGAAATGCAGAAACAGCGTGAGAAATTTGTGAAAGGCTGCGCCTCCACGAACAAAATTCCTGCTGTACAAGCAAACCAGATTTTTGATTTGCTCGAAAAATTCGCAGGGTACGGATTCAATAAATCCCACGCCGCTGCTTATGCGATCGTGGCTTATCAGACCGCATACCTGAAGGCCAACTACCCCGTCGAATTCCTCAGTGCCATGATGACAAACGACATGGGGGATACTGCCAAGCTCGGCATCCTCATCGCCGAGTCCAAAGTGTTTAAAGTCGAAGTGCTCCCTCCGGATGTCAACGAGAGTCGGATTACTTTCGCCCCAGCCCGAGGCGGCGAGGTCATCCGTTTCGGCTTGGCCGCCATCAAAGGAGTCGGAGAGCAGGCGGTCGAAAGTATTCTAAAATCACGACAGGAGGGTGGAAGGTTTAAGTCCCTAGCCAATTTGTGCGAACGATTGGATGCGCGCACCGTCAGCAAAAAAGGTCTCGAAGGTCTAATCCGCAGCGGGGCCTGTGATTGTTTTGGTGAGACACGCGCCACCCTCTGGGCCTCTGTTGATCACACATTGGCTCGCGCAGCCTCCATCTCGCAAGACCGTCAACGCGGCCAATCCTCGCTCTTCGGCCTACTCGAGGACAGCGGCCCGACTTCTGCTCAAGAAAAAATCACCCGTCTCCCCGAATGGCCATTGAGCGACTTGTTGGCAGCGGAAAAAGAGTTACTCGGATTTTATGTTACCGGTCACCCCTTGAGTCCTTTGGCACCGCTACTCCAACGTTACGGACTTGCCACCAGCGTCACCGCGATGCAATTACCCAACCGCAGCATGACTCGAATCGGCGGAATGATCGCCGCAATCCAACAAGGTATTTCAAAAAAGAACAACAAACCTTACGCCATGGTGACCGTTGAGGATCTCGAAGGATCCTTCCAATTGCTCTGCATGAATGAGCATTACGATAAATGCCGCGAGTTATTAGTTGTCGGTAAAACGGTTCTCGTCAGTGGCGAAGTCAACAACGGTGAGGATAAACCCAAGCTTTTCCCCACGGAGATCCTGGCTCTTGAGGAGGCTCCTCGCAAATATACCAAACAAGTTCACATCAAATTACCGATGGCGACAGTGCAACCCGAAAATCTAGACGCGCTGTTCCATCTCGCATCTGCACATTCAGGTAAATGCCCCTTGTTTCTATGCTTTCGCAAACCCACGGGTGAACTCATTTTTATCGAAACCCACGATCGCTTTTGGGTCACTCCTAGTCAGGAATTAGCGGCCCAGGTTGACGCGCTTTTTGGTGAGGAAAGTTACTACGCCAAAGTAGACACCACCCTCCCCGAGCGCACCGCCAAAAAATGGGAGAAACGCTCAGGAAACCACGATAGCGACGAGTAACCCCATCGCCGAACCTTCAACCCACCATGAGCCACGAACTGCCACACACGCTCTCATGCTTTGTCTGCGGAGAGTCCAACCCCATGGGCTTGCAATTGCGTTTTCATGCCCACGGCCACGAAATCCGATCCACCTTCACACCGCGCCCCGAGCATGTCGGTTTTAAAGGAGTCATTCACGGCGGTTTGTTGGCCACCGTGCTCGATGAAATTTTGGTCTGGGCCTGCGCGGTTCCGACAGGCCAATTCGCTTTCTGTGCAGAGCTTACGGTCCGCTTTCTGACCCCCGTTCAACCTCACGAACCATTAAACGTCATCGCTACCCTTACCGAAAATAAGCGAGGCAAAATATTGATCGCCGAAGGTCGCATCGAGAATCAAGCAGGGAGGATCTGCGCCACCGCCACCGGAAAATACATCCCCATCCCCGAAGCCCAAATCAGCGGAATGATGGAAGAACTCATCGGCGGCAGCAGTGAATTGACCTTCGCACCCCGAAAGCAGTAAAAACCTGTAGAAATACCCTCCTAAAGGGGGCACCCCTTTTCTCAGATTCTAACGAATCAGAGCGTTCACCTAGAAAGAAGCCAGGCAGACAAGAATGTCTGCATCACACACTGAGGATAATCTCGTTAGAGGCTAAGAGTAGGATTACTTCTAAGAATTGAACCCAAAGGAGCGGCAGTTGCTACTTTTGGGCTAAAAGCAAAGGGCAGGAGATAACGGAAACGGGGCGGACGAAGTCGCACCCTACGAAATGAACGAAATGAACGGAGGTTGGTATTGTGGGTTAGGTGCTGAATAGAGTGGGAGTTACATCGTCAAAAAAGTTGATGGGTTGCTTTTTTTGTGCGGTCGATCCAAGGTGACTTGTTAGATTTTTTTTACGATTATGTATACGGCCTTAAGGTGGGTCTTCAAACCAGTTTCTGTGGGGTTGCTTGCCGTGGTTCTCACGGGATGCGCGACGGGAGTCCGCAACCCGTCGG
>WBXJ01000039.1 GCA_008933045.1 Verrucomicrobiota bacterium | reverse complement strand
GAGCACTTTACCATCCACGGGATCATGAGCAGCGACGCCGGGATTGTTAAAAATTAGGATCTGGGGCTGGCGTGCAATGTTCAGGAGCGTTGGAGAACTGTAGCTCGCACCATCATCGCCACCACTCCAAATTGTCGATCCTGTAAGCGCATCGAGGGCAAAAAGTGACTTACCCGCTCCGGCTCCAATGCTGACGATCACCCGATTTCCCACTAATAAAGGCGCACTAACGACACCCCAGTCCCCCACAGTTAATTGGTTTTCTGCGTAGAGATTTCGGGACCAAACTGGCTTACCATCGGCGAGATTGACGCATGAGGTGACTCCGCTGCCGCCCATTGTGTAAACACGATCACGAGAAAGTGTGGGGGTAACGCGAGGGCCCTCGCCTCCAATGGTTGTGGCGTACCGGGCCGCATATCGGTGTTCCCAAAGTGGAAGACCTGTCATCACATCATAACAGGTAATTGCTTCGTCATCGCCGCGTTGTTCCATGGTAACGGCGCGAACGCCCGACACCGCAAAGCCTGACCACGCAGCGCCTACGGGGTGTCTCCACACTTGCTGAGGTGGATGGGTCGTCCAGTCGGATTTCACCACGGTATCCGGAAGCACGCCATCACGGTTTGGCCCGAGGTATTGAGGAAACCAAAAAGTGTTCGTGACAGGTGTCGATGGAACGATCGGGGCAGCGGCTGCAGGAGTCGAGGAAACTGCCACATGTCGCCAGCGAGGTTCAAGAATCGGCACCAAGTCACCGGTCACTTCAGAAATTCGGAAGATCCCGGCAAAACTAGCGATGCCAAGCAGGCAGACTCCCGCTGTTTGAAACCGACGTTTCCAAGGCAGCCCTGAAATCAACATCAACCACAGGAAGGACACGGTCGCAAAAATGATGATCAATAGACCCGTGCGGAGAATTTTATCTTGCCGTTGCGTGTCCCAAAAAAACCAGATGTAAAGCCAGTAACAAAATGCGGCGAGCGTTAAAAAGCAAAGTGATTTCCAACGCAACCGCCTTTTGATTGGTTTATGTGATGCAGTCAGCATTCACACAATCTACAAGGGTATGTGGGTGGTGCAACCGCCATTTTGTCAGAACCTACCAGGCACTTGCTAACCAGTCGTAGGCTGCCTTGCGGGTTTCAGCCGGAAAATCATGAGCGCATTCGGGGTATAGAACCGTCAAATTTTCAGAACGATTGAATAATTGATAAACCGGCGCGGCCGCAGCAACGCAGTCTTTGACGCCAGCGACATCAAAATTGTCGTCATGCATGGGCGCGGATATGAACACGCGACGAGGAGCGAGTGCCGCTAAAACCTCGCTGAAATCGAATGGCATGGCCTTCGGATCCAGCCCGTAAACCGAACGGATTCGTGGCATATAGCCAGAATGGCTCCAGCCTTGGAGATCACCATTCCGATATCTGAAAAACGAGTTGAATCCGCAGCTCGTGATGACGGTTTTGATTCGTGGGTCAAAGGCGGCAACAAACAGGGCGTTGTGACCACCTAACGAATGCCCGATCACTCCGATGCGATCCTTATCGACTTGGCGCATGGAGATAAGGAGATCAACCGCGCGGCGGTGATTCCAGATTCCTTTCATCGTGGTGCTGGCGTAACCGTGTGCATAGGCGTCGAAGGTGTAATCCCCATACTGAGGGTAATCGGGCACGAGTGTGATATAACCCTTCTCCGCGAGTTCATGAGCATAATGCAAATTAGTATTTCCTCCGAGACCAACCGGTTCCGCTTTACCTAGGGGCGTCGTCTGATGCAGGCAGAGCATCGCCGCCGCTGTGTTTGTAATCCGATGAGGGATGAGTAAATAGGCGGAGATACGATCGTTCGCTTCCGTCGCAAAGGAGATTTTTTGACGGCGGTAGCTGGGGAGAGTGACTTCCTCGATTACCTGCATTTCCAACGGTACTTTGCGTGTGGATTTGGGTAAATCTCCCATCACCTGTTGCATGCTGACGGGAATATTTTCACGCCGTTTCTTCCATTCTTGGGGAGTGGTCACTGGATGTTCAAAGCCTTTTTGATCACGCCAAGTGAGCAATCGAAGTTTATCAGCGTAGAACGGAGGTGCGGAGCTTCCCTTCCCCGACCCGAGCAAACTGGCGATGCCATCCTTCAATCGAAATTCGCTAGGCGCACCGACCCGCGACATGGTGGGCTCATAACCACCTTCACTAAGCGCCGCATCCATACAAATGTAACCTGTCCCACCCTCCCCATAAGCAGCAACGGCTACAAAGTCATCCGGACGAATATTCTGGGCGTAAAGTTGATATTCAACAAACGACTCTCCGGGCAACATAAGTATCTTTACCGGACCGAATGACAGACAGGCTAGGTCTACTTTAGGATTCTCTTTCAGACGGTGGAGCCATGCTAAATCCAAGGCTGCGAGGAGCCTAGTCTGGCTAGAGTTGGTGGTGTTCGCGATCGTTCTCTGAGCGTTCCCGAATGACCATTTAGGCTCAGTAGGTATTTCGAACTTTACTCCCGTATTTTTCCAAGTCACCTGTTGCAGAGGGATTCTTTGCGTCGCTTTTGTGGAGGATCGAAGTGCATTGAAGATTTTGTCGGTGAGTTCAACTCGTGCACGTGGGCTTCCATCGTTGTATTTGCCGGCCGTGATGTTGCCGCCACATCCGGTAAAATAGATTTGGGGCACACCCTCCTCGCGCTCGAACCGTTCACGGGCGAGTCCTACCGTATCGGAAGTCGCACGACCGTCCCCATAGTAGCTTTGGGGATGAGTGGCGTAAAAATGCAGCCTGACGAGTGCTTTGTCGTGATCAAAAAGAGTAACGGATCGCAGCCATGGATCGATTAAACCTTCCGCCGCCGACTGCAATACCGGATCTTGAGTTGAGCTGTAACGCACATGGATTTGTCCATCGGGCAACCTCACACGCCGGTTCGAAGCAAATTTTTCCACCTTGGCTTTGCCGTAACCGACATGGGTGAAGGGTTGCGGGTTTGCGCAAGCATCACGCACAGAAGCTGCCAATCGTTCTGTCACCGCCTTCATGAATTGAAGATCCAAATGGAGCGGGGCTGCGGAGGTTTGGTCGAGCAACTGTTGAGCGCGGGAATCGGCAATCGGCGCATTGTGCTGATGAATCGTATGCACCGATACATGAGTCACAGGCACTTGGGCAGCACTGGCGATCGCTTGACGGAATTGATCGAAGCCACCGGTTTGAAGCAGGCACCAATCGACCGAGCAGAGAACATAACGTTTTTTCCCATCATTGATAACGATGCCTTTAGCTAACAAAGGATCGTCCACTGCGATCAGTTGCTTGATCCACCCGCCGCAGAGGGGGTGGCCAATTGGGGGAGTCACATCACAGACAAAACTCGCGACAGAAACACCCGAGACCGGACTCGCCGACAACAAATCGGCACACAATAAAAACATGAACGCGAGCAATAGCCGAAGGTGAAAGAATAGGTAGGTCATCTCTAAATGCTGGTGTGAGAAATGATTTGGATCAAGAGAAATTACCGACTCGTGAAACGAGTTTGTAGAGTTCGACCCCCAGCATGCCAAAATTTTCTACTATTTAGCGGATCAACACTTGCGAAAAAAAGGACCGTCGTCCAATTTTAAGCCCGTGTTCAAATTGAATGAGCGGATTACTTTGGTAACCGGTGGTGCTTCGGGCATCGGTTTGGCGATTGCCGATACTTTTAGCAAGGCTGGAGCGACCGTCATCATTCTAGATCGAGAAGCCGCCAAAGCTGAGGCGGTTGCTGAATCGTTGCGGCAATTGGGAGGTAGGGTCGAAAGCCTTCCTCTTGATGTGGTCGATGAACAAGCTTGTGCAGTCGTCGCGGAAACAGTTGTGCGTCGTTGGGGGCGGATCGACATTCTCGTCAACAACGCTGGAATTGGGCATGTGGGAACGATGTTGGAGACTTCCGGAACTGACATGGATCGGCTTTACGCTGTCAATGTTCGAGGCATTTTTAATCTGATCAAAGCCGTGCTGCCGAATATGCTCACTCGTCGAAGCGGCAACATTATCAATCTCGCCTCGATTGGAGGTATCGTGGGTATTCGCGATCGCTTGGCTTACTGCACAACGAAGTTTGCTGTTGTCGGAATGACGAAGTCCTTAGCGTTGGATCATGCTTTGGCTGGTATCCGTGTGAACTGTATCTGCCCCGGACGAGTGGAAACTCCGTTCGTCTCAGCCCGACTCGCAGAATACCCAGATCCCCTAAAAGCTCGTGAGGAAATGGCGTCCACCCAAGCATTAGGACGCATGGGCAACCCGACAGAGATCGCCGCCGCTGCCCTGTATCTAGCCAGCGATGAATCCGCATTTGTGACTGGCACCTCCTTCATCATCGATGGCGGATGGAGTGCCGGAAAATAAACTGTTCGTCCTCAAAACCTCTTGTTCTATCAACATGAATTTAAGGATCCTCCTCGCATCACTATTAGCGTGTCTCGTGCTGAACACCGCGACTGCGGCACCTGCGATCACTCGACTGCCCTACCTGCAAAGTGCCAGCCCGACCCAAATCGTGATCCGCTGGCGAACTGATGAAGCCAGTCTTAGCTTGGTGCGGTATGGTTTGACAACCACCGCACTTAACAAGTCCGCGACAAGTTCTGGAAAACTGACAGAACACATCGTGCTATTGGAAAAGTTATTACCCGACACGAAATATTTTTACTCGATCGTAATCGCAACCAATCAAGTGCTTTTGGGCGGGGATTCTAAACATTTTTTTGTCACTCCCCCATTACTGGGTAATGCGAAATCGACCCGAGTTTGGATCCTTGGGGATGCTGGCACGTATAACACTCAACAACTGATGGTGCGCGATGCGTTTCTTGCTTACACCGCCCCTCGCTTGCCTGATCTGATCCTCTTGTTGGGGGATAACGCATATCCCAACGGAACCGATGCCAATTATCAGGCGGGAATTTTTAATATTTATCCGGATACCTTGCGAAACGTGCCCCTGTGGCCAAGCTTGGGAAACCATGATGCTCGCCACGCGAATTCCGGCACGCAATCTGGCGTATACTTCGACGCATTCACGTTACCCACGTTGGGTCAATGCGGAGGGGTGATGTCAGGGACGGAGGCTTACTACTCTTTTGACTATGCCAATATGCATTTTATTTGTTTGGACTCTGATGATTCTGACCGTTCACCGCATGGGTTAATGGCTGAATGGCTGAGGCGAGATCTGGCTACCACAAAGCAGACTTGGGTTGTCAGCTATTTTCACCATCCGCCCTACACCAAAGGGACGCATGATTCCGATAACCCGAAGGACAGTGAAGGACGCATGGTAGAAATGAGGGAGAATATTCTACCCATTTTAGAAGCGGGAGGTGCCGATTTGGTTTTGACTGGCCACTCTCACGTTTATGAGCGGACGAGTTTGGTGGATTCGCATTATGGGAACTCCGCTAGCTTTTCTGCGACTCGAAATGTAGTGCAAGGCGGCGATGGAAGAGTCGATCCTTATCTCAAACGAGGCCGACAAGCCCATTCAGGAACGGTGTATGTGGTGAGCGGAAGCGCGGGTCGCGCCGGGACTGGAAAATTTCCCCACCCAGCGAATGTCGTCTCCATCGCAGAAATGGGATCGTTTATAATCGATACGCAAGCCCAACGACTGATGGGGACATTTTTGAACGGCAAAGGGCAAGTCAGAGATTCGTTCACAATTCAAAAGGTTTCGCTACCGACGCCAGCAGAACCCTCCAAGTGAGTTACCTGCTCAAGGCAACGACGTAAGAGTGAAGCCGTTTTGACTCATCCGCTGCATGCATCCGAATGTAAATCAGATGTAGATTCGCGCAGATCCGCATCAGGATCCGACGGGACGCCATGGGTGCGAGGAAATCTCTGCGGTAACCGCTCGGGGTCTGGATCAGGTAATGGATGCAATCTGTTTTGGTTAGAATTCTCCCTTGGTTAAAGACATCAATGTAAAAGGCTTCGGAAGCGTCCTGAAATCGGCAAATAAAATGACCGGGGAGTCCGATACCAGTCATGGGCAAATTTAACCGTCGAGCGAGCAGTAAATAGAGCAAACACAGGTTGATCGGATTACCTTTTTTGCGATCCATCACCCTGTTGAGATAGCTGTTTTCTGGATCGTAGTAGTTAGATTCATTGCCGCAGAATTCCTGTTTGGTGAAAACAAATTCATTCATTGTCGCAATGATTGCTTCCGGCTGCGCCTGATGAAGAAGGGTCTCCCTGATGTCAGATGCGTAGCTATCCAACAAGGCTTGGTAGGCTGCGACATTAATTTCTGGAAACTCGGTACGAGCGAGGAGAAACGCGCCGTACTCTAAATCTAAATTCTCCCCAGTCGTAAGACAAAACTGCAAAAACTCAGTGTCGGCAGCCATTTGTTCAAAAAAACGAACAATTTCCAAGGCTCGTCGACGCAGGATTGGATCTCTGCTCAGTGTGTGTGGACGGATCCAAGTCAAGGCTTCCTCACCGAAGGAGAGGATTCTCTCCCGAACCGCCAGATAGACCGCAGGATCCTCATCGTTGAGAAGGGTGAGCAACGATTGTTTTTGTTTCTCTGAAAAAACGGACTCAGCGTGTTGGCTAAGCACTTTCATGACACCAAAAAATATTGTGGTCGATCGGTTTTGTTGATGGGAAACACTATTGCTGAAAATGTCGGATTTCGCCAGTGTATTTCCGAAGATGAATGATACGCCTACGGAACGACGTCACTTTGCAAGTGACAATTACGCCGGGATTTGTCCAGAAGCCTGGCAATCATTGTCGGAAGCCAATCGGGGTCACGCACGAGGCTATGGCGATGATTTCTATACCGAGCAAGCGGCGGATTTGATTCGTGAAGTTTTCAACACGCCTTGTGAAGTATTTTTCGTCTTTAACGGAACCGCTGCGAACTCGCTCTCGCTTGCAACGCTGTGTCAATCCTATCATAGCATCATTTGCACTGAGACTGCCCATATCGAAATGGACGAATGTGGTGCCCCAGAATTCTTCTCCAACGGAACAAAACTACTTCTGACCTCGGCGGTTAACGGCAAGATTGATCTTGGAGCTGTGGAACGCCTCGTGAAAAAACGGAATGACATCCATTTTCCAAAGCCTCGAGTCCTCAGCATCACACAATGTACCGAATTAGGCACCGTTTATTCAGTTCCCGAATTGCAAGCCGTTGGAAAAAAAGTGCAAGAATTAGGGTTAAAACTACACATGGACGGAGCGCGATTTGCCAATGCGGTGGCTGCATTGGATCTGCCTCCCTCTGAGATTTCTTGGAAGGTTGGCGTGGACGTGCTGTGTTTTGGCGGCACAAAAAATGGAACTCACGTCGGGGACGCGGTTGTATTTTTCAACACCGCGCTCGCGGAAGAATTCGCCTACCGTTGCAAGCAGTCGGGTCAACTCGCTTCGAAGATGCGATTTATTTCTGCTCCGTGGATCGGAATGCTAAGGAACGACGTATGGCTCAAACATGCACGCCAGGCGAACGCAATGGCGGCACTGTTGCATGAGCAGTTGATCAAATTGGAAGAATTAAAAATCCTTTTTCCAAGGCAAGCTAACTCCGTATTTGTCGAATTCCCACCCGGGGTGGCACAAATGCTGTGGGATCGAGGTTGGATTTTTTATAATTTTATCGGATCGGGTGGATGTCGGCTCATGACGGCTTGGGATACCACCGAGCAGGATGTGAACGATCTTGTTGCGGATGTAAAGTCAGCCGTCCTCGGTCGCTGATCACTAGCGCGAACAATGACTTGTTACGGAGGGAACACAAGCAATGCGACTTGTGAAGGGGTAAATCCCTGAATTGAAATTACTTTGTTTCTAGAAGTTTCCCCTCGAACAAGACGAACAGCGGATGGACTACACCGCAAAACTTCAGCGATAAAACGGAGCAACGCCTCGTTAGCAGCGGAATCAACTGGTGGGGCTGTCAGCTTAATTTTTAGGGCATCACCCAACATTCCAGACACCTGATTCTTTGACGCACGGGGTTGCACTTTCACGAGCACACGGGTTCCAGTTCCGTCGGGTTTGAAACAGGGTTGCATCGGTTACCCATCTAAAACGGGAGCCGTTGATACACCTCCGCCGCGCCCCAATGAACACAGGCCCAAAATCCTAGAATCACTCCGATCGCAACGACCGGTCGCAAGTCGAATTTTCCAATCTGAATCGGATACTTTTCGAGTGGGCGAAGTAAGTTTTTTGCGGTGAGATTCAGGAAACTCCAAGCGTAATGATTTCCCAAATAAACGTAACTTTGGAGCAAGTAGAGCGCGAGGATCGCGGTGAGTATATACAGCCATGTCAGGATCGACATGGCACCAAAAACAACCGATTGCTGGCAGAGATGACTGAAGTTCAACCATGGGGGCACCATCCCCCACATTCGGAGTAATGGCGCGCACGTAACCCAAAGAAACATGCTCCCCACTACGGGTAACGACAACTTGATGAACGCCGGAAGGTGATCGATGCGGCCTAAGTGCAGACGCATCAATCGGCAGAGATAATCATTTTCGCCTGTGCGCCGATTCAAAATCGAGAGAAGCAGTAGAGATGAATAAAACACACCCAGCAGAAGACCAAAGCTGAGGAGGGAATAAAGTGCAACTCGTCCAAAAAAATCAGCTCGAAAAGGAATCGCGATCGGACCTAAATCGATAGGGAGCGTCCAGGCGAACTCAAATCCAATCAGCCAATAAAAAGCAGCACGCAGAAGGAGTAAACTCCCTAATGTAACCAGAGAAATCCAACGGTTGACTCGACGGGTCTCAGCCCTTTTCAACGTGGCAAGAAGGGAGATACCGGATCCCACCACGGGCTGAGCAACTCCCACAGCACGCCAGTTAAGCCAGAGGATGACGCAGATTCCGTTAATGGCAAAATCGATGAAATCTATCAGGGTCATTTGAGTCTCTGTGGGCGACTGGAGGTCCCTGTAATCGGCTCCTCCCGTTAGGCACGCTTCATGAGTTGGAGTAAGGTGTCCGCCATTTCAGAAGGGGTCGCGGCGATACCAATTCCTGCATCCCTAAAGGCTGCAATTTTGGCGGAAGCGGTTCCACTTCCTCCACTGACAATCGCTCCAGCATGCCCCATGCGACGGCCCGGCGGTGCTGTGGCTCCTGCGATAAAACCAGCCACAGGTTTACGGCAGTTGGCTTTGATCCAAGCAGCAGCCTCTTCCTCCGCTGAACCTCCGATTTCGCCAATCAGAATAATCCCTTCGGTCTCAGGATCCTCGTTAAAAAGCTTAATCACATCAAGGTGCGAGGTGCCGTTGACTGGATCACCACCGATCCCCACACAGGTCGATTGCCCGACCCCGCGGCTAGTCAATTGCCAGACGGCTTCGTAGGTCAGCGTTCCACTGCGAGAAACTACTCCGATATTTCCCTGCTTATGAATGTAACCGGGGGAGATGCCGATCCGGCATCCGCCATGTGAATCCAGCCCCAAACCAGGGGTCACAATCCCCGGACAATTGGGCCCGATCAAACGAGTTTTTTTACCTTCCATGGCTCGTCTCACCTTGACCATGTCGTTGACAGGAATGCCTTCGGTGATGCAAATCACGAGATCAAGCCCCGCGTCCACACCTTCAAGGATCGCATCTGCGGCGAAAGGTGGCGGAACAAAAACAGCGGAAGCAGTCGCGCCCGTTTGTTGCATCGCCTCGGAAACAGTGTCAAATATCGGAACTTTTCCCTCAAATACCTGACCACCCTTGCCGGGCGTGACGCCAGCTACGACCAAGGTGCCGTAAGCCAAACTGAGTTGGGTGTGTCGGGCACCAAAACTGCCCGTGATACCTTGAACCAAGACGCGGGTTTGTGGAGTTACTAGAATCGCCATGAGTAAATCTGTTTAGTTTGCAGAAGGAGACACGTTGCGAACGGCATTCACAACCTTTTGTGCGGCATCAGCCATCGTGTCGCCGCTGATAATGGTTAACCCAGATTCGCGGAGGATTTGTTTGCCGAGTTCAACATTGTTCCCCTCAAGTCGAACGACGAGAGGCAGTTTTAGGCCCGTTTCACGCACCGCATCCACAATTCCCTTCGCGATGATATCGCATTGCATGATTCCACCAAAAATATTCACCAAAATGCCTCGGACATTAGGATCACTCAGAATGATTTTAAACGCTGCAGTAACCTGCTCGCGACTGGCTCCACCCCCGACATCAAGGAAATTAGCCGGATTGCCACCATAATGCTGAATGATATCCATAGTGGCCATCGCTAGGCCCGCGCCGTTGACTAAGCAGGCAATGCTACCGTCGAGTTTGATATAGCTAAGATTGAATTTGCTGGCCTCGATTTCCAAATCAGCTTCCTCAGCCAAATCTCGCATGGCTTGAATTTTTGGGTGTCGGTAGAGAGCGTTATCATCCAAACTCATCTTGGCATCCACCGCCACAAGCACCTCACGTCCGTCCGGTTCGATCATGATGGCCAGTGGATTGATTTCAATCATGGCAGCGTCGCAATCCCACCAAGTTTTATACAACCCAGCGAAAAGCTTGGATGCCTGCGTCATCATCTCGCCCCGAAGACCTAATGCGGCCGCCATCTTCCGAGATTGATAGGGCATTAAACCGACTGCAGGGTCGATGCTTTCCTTAAGGATTTTCTCAGGATGATGTTCAGCAACCTCCTCGATATCGACGCCGCCCTCGATACTCGCCATGAAGACGGGGCGCGAGGTCGCGCGATCGAGCAGCACCGCCACATAAAATTCTTTTTTAATATCCCGGGCGGCCTCAACCAATAACTTGCTCACCAAGCGACCGTCACTACCAGTCTGTTTGGTCACCAACACTTGACCCAACATTGACGCGGCTTTCTCCTCGGTTTCCTGAGGAGTTTTACAAACTTTGACACCTCCTTGAAACCCATTCTTGAACGTGCCTTTTCCTCTGCCTCCAGCGTGAATTTGAGATTTCACAACTGTTAATCGGGCCCCGCCAGCGAAGGCTTTTTCAGCGAAGGAACGGGCCTCCGCTGCGGTCGCGCAGACCGCTCCGGTCGGTACATTGACCCCGCGTTCACCCAGTAATTGTTTCGCCTGATACTCGTGCAAATTCATCGTGTAATAATTAAAAAACTAACGCTGTGCGATGGGGATGACCGTGAGGTCTACGGGGCCCGTATAAATGCTCTGGGGCCGAATTAACCGGTTATCAAACAACTGTTCGACAATGTGAGCTGTCCAACCAGCCGTCCGGGCAATCGCAAAAATTGGGGTAAACAAATCCAACGGAATACCCAGCGAGTAATAAACTGTCGCCGAATAGAAATCGACATTCGCGTTGAGTCCTTTTTCCGTCAGCATGATATGAGCAATCCGTTCGCTCATTTGGATCCACTTAGGTTCGCCAAGCTCAGCACTTAGCTCGTTCGCCATCGCCTTGAGGTGAGGGGCGCGTGGATCGAGCGTTTTATAAACTCGATGACCGATCCCCATGATCTTCTTTTTGTGCGCCAAAGCATCCGCAACCCAAGCATCTACTTGATCGACCGAGCCGATCTCTTTGAGCATCTTGATAACTCCCTCGTTAGCACCCCCGTGCAGCGGCCCCTTCAGGGAGCCGATGGCCGTGGTCACTGCTGAGTAAATATCGCTCAAGGTCGCGATGGTAACACGAGCACTAAAGGTGCTGGCGTTCATTCCATGGTCGGCGTGCAACACATAACAAAGATCCATGGTCCGTTCCATCTCGACGGAAGGCACCTTGCCAGTCAGCAAGTAAAGAAAATTAGCCGCTTCCCCGAGCGTAGGATTTGGAGCAATTAACTCTAGACCTTGCCGCAACCGATGAAAGTAAGCCGTAATGATGGGGATTTGAGCGATGATCCGAATCGACTTTTTCTTTGCCTCTGCCGCTTTTTTGAGGTTATCGGTCGTCGATTCATCCGCATCAGGATCAAAGCAACCGAGGGCAGAAACGCCCGTACGAATCGCGTGCATTGGCGGAGTGGTTTTGGGCAACTTCCGCAAAATCTCAATCACGTCCAACGGCAGTTCACGGTGCGATGCAAGGGTTGCTTTGAGCGCATCAAGCTCGCACTGCGTTGGGAGCCTATTCTCATGCAGCAAAAACACCGTCTCCTCGAACGAAACCCGGCCAGCAAGTTCGTTGATATTGTAGCCGCAATAAATCAACTCACCGATATCCCCTTTAACGTCGCTGATGCGAGTTTCTGCAGCAACCACTCCCTCCAGGCCCTTGGTCGTTTTTACTGGCGTTGTCGTCGTGCTCATTCCGAAAATTGCATCAAATCGTTCGTTTCTTGGCGTAAACCACGTGAAAATCTAGGGATACCCCCCATGACCGTCAACGGTTTGTTTAAAACTGCCTCAAAACCGGAGTATTCACCCTTTTGTGTTCAGAGGATCTGATTTGATTTTGGAACTTCATTTTTGGAGCCGCTGAGGGTTACAATAGAAATCATGGTAATGAAATCACCGATCAAAGTTGCGGTGCTCGGCACGGGTTCGCTCGGAAAGGAGCACGTGCGGCTTTATGCCGACTTAGCCACGCAAGGTCGAGTTGCCTTCGTTGGGGTTTATGATGCGCATCCTGAAACAGCCCGAAAAATTGCGGAGAAATACCGAGTTCGCGCGTTCGCTTCTGTCCAGGAAGCTGCGGATGCTGCTGAGGCTTTTAGTATTGTGACGCCAACGGTAACGCATTTCGATTTGGCAAAGCATTTATTGCTATTGGGTAAACATCTGCTCGTGGAAAAGCCGATGACAGATTCAGCGGCGCAAGCTTCGGAGTTGGTCCAGCTAGCTCGTGCCCATCATTGTGTGTTACAGGTTGGCCACGTGGAACGGTTCAATCCAGTGTTTGCATATCTTCAATCCGTCGCCACCCAACCACGATTTATCGAAGCGCACCGACTCTCTCCGTATCCCGCGCGATCCACGGATATTGGGGTCGTGCTGGATTTGATGATCCACGATTTAGATGTCGTCCTCGCTTTCGTCAAATCGCCAGTGCTGAGCGTTGACGCTGTGGGAATTCCCGTTTTGAGCACCACGGAGGATATCGCCAATGCACGATTGAGATTTGCCAACGGTTGTGTGGCTAACCTCACAGCGAGTCGAATCTCGCCAGAACGTCTTCGCAAAATTCGCGTGTTTTCCGGCGGTCCAACCACGAGTTATGTCTCGCTGGATTATCGAGCACAGGAAGGGTTTATTTATCGAATCGCGCGCGATGGAGAAGCGGAATCTTCATTGTTCAAAAAGCTCCTTGCAGCAAAAGATTCCACAATTGTTTCGGAATTCGGCGGTAAACGGATCGTTCGTGAACCAGTTCCAATCAATAAAGATGAGCCCCTGAAGTTGGAGCTAGAATCTTTTATCGCCTGTTCCGAGGCTCGGAATGTGCCTGTGGTTTCCGGCGATGAAGCTAAACAGGCCCTCGATTTAGCGTTTGAAATCACCAAACAAATTCAAACCGCCAACGCCACTCTCCCCTGCCCTTGAAGACCGGCGGGTTCATGTTCATCGTCGGCGAGCCCTCTGGTGATACCTTGGGCGCGGAACTGGCGACTGCGCTTCTGGATCAGATCGAAACAAGCGACCTGAATAAGCCCAAGCTTTTTGGCGCAGGAGGTCCCAAGATGTCGGAGGCTGGCGTGGATTTAGCTTTCGATCTTTCTGCTCATGCCGTGGTGGGAATTCTTGAGGTGTTAAAGAACTACGGTAAGTTCAAGGCGTTCTTCGATCAATTGTTGGCCTTGGCAGAAGAGCGTCAACCAGAGGCGATTATTCTCATCGACTATCCGGGATTCAATCTTCGATTTGCTAAAGCCTTGCGTCATCGTTTGCGAACCCGAGCTACCCAGGGTTGGAATCCTCGCCTGATCTATTACGTCTCGCCACAGATCTGGGCTTGGCACGAGTCCCGAGTCCATCAGATCGCGAGGGATATCGACTTGATGCTCTCCATTTTTCCTTTCGAGAAAGCTTGGTATGCTCAACGGGTCCCCCAGTTTAAGGTTGAGTTTGTCGGACATCCGTTAGTGGATCGTTTTCTAGTCCCCACTAATCCAGTTCTAAAATCAGAAGATACGACCCGAATTATCCTCCTTCCAGGCTCGCGGAAACGGGAGCTGACTCAGCATCTTCCGGTCTTACTTTCCACCATTCGATGGCTCTCGGAAAAACGCCGAGTGACTGCGACTCTAGTTTTGCCAAACGAACGATTGGCAGATCTTGCGAAGCAACTGGTGACCTCTGATCCGATGGTTCGCCTCCAGATTGGGGGATTAGCAGAAGCATTACAAAACTCAGATGTCGCCATCGCGGCATCCGGCACGGTCACCATGGAGTGCGCTTGGTTCCGAGTGCCTACTGTCGTCCTTTACAAAACGTCTTGGAGCACGCATTGGTTCGGAAGACGATTTATCAAGGTCAAATACCTAGCCATGCCCAACTTGCTCGCGGATGCGTTAATATTTCCTGAATTCATTCAGAACGAGGCCACGACGGAGAATTTAGGCAAGGCGGTAACTCGCTTTTTAGATGATCCCAAAGTCCGCGAAACAACCCAGGAACGATTGGCCGAAACCATCGCCACACTCGGAACCCCAGGAGCTTCAGGTCGGGCCGCAAAAGCAATTCTCGACCTTTTGAAGGTCTGAACACACCTTGGAAACCTTGCGTAATCCCGACAGTAATGGCATATGTCCGGCGATGAAATACCGTCGATTTGGCCGCACTCAATTGCAAATGCCCGTTTTTTCGTGCGGAGGGATGCGCTACCAACACAAATGGCAGGATGTCGAGTGGTCTGAAGTTCCTACGGAAAATCAGGCGAATCTGGAGGCAACTGTGCATCGTGCGGTCGATGTGGGCATCAACCATATTGAGACGGCACGGGGCTACGGTTCTTCCGAGATGCAACTGGGACCAGTGCTCCGCCAGTTCTCACGGGAAAAACTGATTGTGCAAACAAAGGTGATGCCGCAACCGGAGGCGAAGGAGTTTCGTGCAATTTTTGAGAAGTCGATGAGTTACCTACAACTCGATCACGTGGAACTGCTCTCCATGCACGGGATCAATAACCGACAACACCTACACGACACTTTAAAAAAAGGCGGGTGCCTTGATGAAGCCCGAAAAATACAACGAGAAGGGCGAGCCCGTTTTATTGGTTTTTCGACCCACGCAACGACGGATATCATTCTCGAAGCGGTAGAATCTGGTGAGTTTGATTATATCAATATCCATTGGTATTTTGTGAACGATCTCAACTGGCGTGCGATCGAGGCCGCACATCAACGGGATATGGGGGTCTTCATCATCAGCCCGAATGACAAGGGCGGAAAACTTTACTCGCCGCCACAGAAATTAGTGGATCTCTGCCAACCGTTGACGCCGATGGCGTTTAATAATCTCTACTGCCTCGCACGCCCAGAAATCCACACACTGAGTGTGGGAGCCGCTCAACCTTCAGATTTTGATGCTCACTTGGCATCCTTGGCTCATTACGATCGTGCGGGCGAAATGATTCAGTCCATCGAACAGACACTGCGAGCAGAGATGAATGCAACACTGGGTGCTGATTGGTGTGCGCATTGGTTCGAGGGACTGCCTCATTACGTCGAGGTTCCCGGCGAGATCAATCTCATGGAGATTCTCAGACTTTGGACATTTGCAAAGTCGTTAGACTTGGTCGAATGGGGAAAGATGCGCTACAATTTACTCGGGCAAGGCGAGCATTGGTTTCCGGGAGAACATATGGGTCACGCAGATTTAGGTCGCTTGAAAGAGGTCATCGCAAAAAGCCAGTTTGCCGCAAGAATCCCATCCATACTGCAAGAAGCTCACGAGATGCTTTTTGACGCTCCTAAAAAACGATTGAGTCAAACCTGAAGCCGAGACAACGGAAGGTCCAGACATTATCAACCCAGCGGACGAAAGGCAAAACGCCTCCGTCCGCTGGATCAAAAGCCCCGATCGATCAAAAGCGATACGAAACACTGCTGGTGATGATATAATCAGCGAACGCTGCGTCGCCGCCAATTCCATTGCCGCCATGTCCTTCAACCTCACAGTGCCAATCGCGGTAGAGCGCAATCGGGAGCGGAGTTATATCGAGATCGTTGAGAATCGACCTGGCGGCGACGCAGCGTTCGCTGATTATATCATCACCAGCAGTG
>WBXJ01000038.1 GCA_008933045.1 Verrucomicrobiota bacterium | reverse complement strand
GGTAAGCACCCAGACTGTTATTCTTCGATCCCTTGGTCTCTAAGGCCTCAATGGTCCATTGACTCCCAACTGCGCTCGGAGCTGTCGCAGCATAAAGAACCCCATCGGGTTTGATCCATAGTCTTGACCAGTCGCCAAAAATATATTTTCCCTGCAGATGTCGGAGTGCCTTGCCGCGATAAATATAACCACCGGTGATCGAGATGCCCTTTGAGTCAGGATCCTTTTTGTGAACTCCAAAATTTTTGTACTCAAAAATAGGATCTTTGAACACGGGTAGGTTCCCGGATACACCCGGTGTCTCTTGGGGTACTTTGGTCGCGTCCTTGGGGTTAAAAGGATGAAAACCTTCGCGTGCGTTCCAACCGTAATTTCCACCTTTCACCACGATATCTACTTCCTCAAATGCACCCTGTCCGACATCCCCCACGAACAACTGATGTTTACCACCTCGATCAAATGAAAACCGCCAAGGATTACGAAAACCACTCGCGAAAATTTCTGGACGTCCAGAACCCTTCACTAGCGGATTATCACTCGGAATCGAATACGGGTTACCACTATTCACATCAATGCGGACAAACTTCCCTAACAAGGTGGTCATATCCTGCCCATTCCCAATCGCTGCGTGGCCTCGACCGATTCCACTAGTATTTCCACCATCCCCCACCGACATGTAGAGATAACCCTCCGGCCCGAACGCCAAGCATCCGCCGTTATGGTTTGCATAAGGCTTATCAATCCCTAATAGCAGACGTTCAGAAGCGAGATCAACCTGACGTGGATTGTTTTTAGCAACCGTAAATTCGGATAACTGAAGTGTGCTATCCCACTCTGCAGGCCCCCCTGATCGGAGCGGCGCACTGTAAACCACATAAAGCTTCCTGTTCTGCTTAAACTTTGGATGCAACGCCAATCCCAATAGCCCGCGCTCATCGAACCCTGAGTTCAACTTGACTAACTTGCTACGCACATCCAGGAATGGCACCTCCCCAAGTTTTCCATCAGCACCGAGAATCGAAATCGTCCCCGCCTGATCCACAATCAAATTTGCCCCCGACTCACTCGGGAAATTACACAAAACAACAGGAGAAACGAAACCCGAAGCAACCTCACGAAGGGCCACCATCGAGGCTGCATACGTTTGTCCCGTTGAAAAAATGGCAACAGAACAAAACACTGCCGCTGTTAGCCCCGAGAAATAGTTCAAAATCGCACGCATTTCCCAGACCCTACGGCTTCCACACCGTAAGCAAAACAAAAAAAAACGAACCGAATCTATCGCAAAAAACCGTTGACCATTCCTGACGTCCTGCTAAGTTTTTCCCCCCTGAGTTCCAGAGTAGCTCAATGGTAGAGCAATCGGCTGTTAACCGATCGGTTGTAGGTTCGAGTCCTACCTCTGGAGCCAATTTTAAGTCGTTGATTATCAACGATTCTCCTCTTAAGTAGGTCGCCAAACGGGCAAAGTGTCAGAAGAATTCGAGAAAGTTTAATGCCATCTCACAATTCTTCCACTGCTCCATCACTGTTCGCCCAGTGCACGTTAAGGGGACTTCCAGAAACTTAATTGATTGAAAAAAGACAGCCTAAAAAGTGAGTAAGCAGGGCTGGGTTTTCGTCCAAGACAGCATTCCTGAATTGATCCGTCTCGCTGAACTTTCCTTCTTCTCTCTGACTGAACGCTTGTCCCAGATTTCAGAGCAAAGCGATCCGTTGGAACAGCTCAACGCGGTCATCGATTGGCAGATTTTCCAACCCGTGCTGGATCGGGTTTTCCCGGCGGTTGCACCCAAAGGACCCGGGGTCGTTCGGCCTATTCCGCTTGTTTCTGTGCAAGATTCTGGTTCTCCAGCGTTTCTACCAACTCTCCGACGAAGCCACCCAATACCAGATAAAGCCTACTCTTCTCGGAACCACTCGGTTCATTCCATCGAGCCGCAGACTGCCGTCGGTTTTTTTTCAAATTTTAATTTCAAACGTCACGTTTCAAAAAGCTCGGTTTTTGGAAGTCCCCTGAAGGCAAATTGGTGGAACTCGCCGAGTATTGCTGCTACGACGTAAAGATAACCAAACTGCTTCACGAGTATGGTTGTAAAAATCGAGAAGTGTTTTACAAAACCGATTCGGACAGGTGCTAGCCGCCCCTGTGAATTGGTAATGGCGATAGGTCGCGATGTTTCAAGTGAAATAATAATTGTATCATTTCGATGCATTTGTAGTCGTGATGGGATCGAGGACCGTCAGCCAGAGGTGAGGAAGATGATCGATCAGGAGATCGGTGTAGCCTCCTGGGACGCCGTTGTTTACAGATCGGGTGGTGAGTGGAAACGTTACGGGTTGATTGTTCAGCAACAATCGTATCGGACCTTGGAATGGGGAGGCGTTGGTGGCGACCATGAGGGGGATGGAAACTTCACCCGACGCTTTTGATGGCAGATTGGTTTGGATACTGCTGACGCCACTAGGAAGAGAATCAAAACGGGCAACGATTTCATTCGTGTAACCCCGCAATCGCTTGAGATTAAATTTAATCTGATTGGTGCCTCCATTGGTAACAATCACCGAACTACTGGCGAGCGTGGCTTCATATGTGGGTTGAATCTCGCGGATTTTCAAATGATACCGGTGTTCATCACTGCCCCGATGGGTTACAGATCCAATTAGGATGTTGTAATTGCTGGATGCAGAGGCTTTCAATTCAAGTCGGGGATCGATGGATTCTTCGGAATCGTCGTTGAAAGCGAGTTCCTTTCCTTCTGAATCGGATATTCTCATCCAAGCGTCGAGAGGAGAACCAAAGCTGGCTGAGTCGATCCTGAATTCGAGAGTCTGATCCTTTAGTGAAGTGAAGGTGAATCTGTCCTCCTCGTTCGGTATGGAAATGCGACCGTGGGTGGTGGATGCCAAGGTTACTGGAGAATTCGAGGGCGATTCGAGAAATGCCGGAGGGGAATTGGTCAATGCCAAGTGAAGGCGGTAAATGGCTTCGTTGCCTCCTCCAAGGCGAATTTCAGAATTGGCAGGAAAGGCAAAACCATAAAGTTGAATGACCACAGTTTGGTCGTTCGTGGCTTGCCAGACTATCCGCGGATCTAATGTCACACCATCGTGGTTCCAAGCGAGCTGCAATCCATTCGTGGTGACAAGACGAAGGACGACATCACTCTTGGACATCAGTAGATGACTCTCAACCCGAGCCTCCAAAAGGTTGCCTTTTTTTAATGCCACGGCGAAAGAATCAACATCTCCGGATTTGTCGAGACGGCCACTGATCGAGACGGGTAAAGCAGCGATGAGCTGCGGTTTTAGAAATTCGTTGTTGGGTTCTATGTCGTTGGTTTCGGAGCCACTGCCGATGACAAAAAATCGGGGCTCACTAATGCCGGATTCATTATAGGCACGGAGTAGGATCGGGCCTGGAGTAGCATCCGGTGCCACGACGATGTCCGCCTTGTTTTTATTAGTATCAAATCGAAAAACTAATCCAGGCCGACTCATCCAGATTCGTGGCGGCCAAGGATCAAATTTTCCGGACACAGTAACCGAATTGGTCGTATTGAGGGCGGCACCGACAGGGTGTATCGCTTCAAGCTCGGGTATCGCGGCGAGAGTCGCCAGCGGAAAAAAAAACAAAACCCATAACACGCGCCAGCGTCGGGTCACGCGAAGAGTTCCTTGATAAGGCGTCCGTTATTGACCAATTGCACGGGACGACCCGTCGCTGTGTGAAGCACCTGGCTGTGGTCGATTCCCATCTTTGTGTAAAGTGAGGCAGCAAAATCTTCAGGACGATAAACATTTTCAGAGGCGTAATAGCCTTTGGGATCGGTTGCGCCGATAACATGGCCACGCGGGACCCCTGCCCCAGCAGTCAAGACAGACATGGCTCCCGGCCAATGGTCGCGCCCTGCATCTTTATTAACTTTAGGGGTGCGCCCAAATTCTCCGAGCATCAGCACGAGGGTGTTATCCAACAAACCGCGTTCATCAAGGTCGGTGATGAGTGCGGAGACTCCCTGATCCAAACGCTTGACATGATCTCCCTTGAATGCAGTGAAAATTTTTGCGTGATGATCCCATCCACCGTAATAAACCGTGACGAAACTAACGCCGACCTCGACAAGGCGTCGAGCCATGAGCAGGCGTTGCGCGAAGTCATTGCGACCATAAGTTTCGCGGACTTTTTCGTTTTCCTTGCTGATATCGAAAGCTGATTGCGCCTGGGGAGAGGCAACGAGGTTCAGTGCTTGGGTGTAAAAGTTGTCAAAGGTGACCGCAGGATCAGCAGCCAAGCGATCCTCATGACGACGCATCTGGTCGAGCGATTTTCGAAGTTGGAGTCGGGTGGATGCCCGTCCTTCGCTTATATCCGAAGGAAGAATCACATCACGCACCTTGAAATTGGCGTTGTTGGGATAACCGTCAATCACAAAGGGAGAGTGTTCACCTCCGAGGAAATTTGGCCCCCCAGAACGGGAAGCTTCCGGAATGGACATGTAGGTCGGGATCCCATTGCGAAGCCCACGATCGTATGAAACCATCGAGCCGAACGAAGGATGAAAAGTCACGTAGGCACCGCAGGCAACAGGCACCGGCGTCGGCATTCCAGTCATCATGTAATGGTTGCCGCCACCGTGATTTGGATCCTTGTGGCAGATAGAACGGATGACAGTGAATTTATCCGCGATCGCAGCAAGTTTTGGGAGGGCCTCGCTGAAATGTATTCCCGGAACCTTGGTCGGAATGCTTTTGAACTCTCCTCGAATTTCTGAAGGGGCATCCGGTTTTGGATCAAACGATTCGTAGTGAGACGGACCGCCATCCAGCCAAATGAGGATGCAGTTAACGTTTTTTGAAGTGGTTTTTTTTGCCTGCGTCAATGCGGCCTGGAGTCGGAAAAGATCTGCCATGCCGAGACCCATCATGCCACCCAGTCCAAGTTGAATAAAATCCCTCCGGGATTGCCCCGCACAGTTTTTTTTGAGTTCGCGGCTCATGACTTCAATGATTAAATACGAATTCAGGTGAATTGAGCAATGCCCAAAGCACATCTTCCGTGGCGGACTGGCGGGTCGCTCCATTCATGGAATAGGCAGCAGAGGCTGAGGCGATTTCCGATGATGTCGGGAATCGGGAGAACGCGGCCAGATACAGTTCAGTGACGAGCTCCGTCGGTTCAGACTTGCCATCGGCAAGCTTTTTAACGCGACCATCCTTTGATGTGAGTTTCACTTGCAACGATTGCGCGTTCATCATGTGGAGTGATTGGACGACACTGGTGCGTCCATCGCGTTCGCAGGGGCAATCGCTGCTCGAATTGGGGCGATTGAAAGCATCCATGAATTGAGATGGAACTTTATAACTCCAAGTCTGGAGCGCACGCGTGCCTGGGGGGGAGCCATTGAATTCATCAGGCACACCGGTCACGTCATTCACGGCATCGAGCAGGACCTCAGCAGGTAAGCGACGACGGTAGGAGCGTGAGTAGTTGCGAGTGTCATTCAGGTTGGATTCATTGGGCTCCGAACTGAGTTGATAAAGTCGCGAGGAAAGTATGGTCCGAATCAAATGTTTTTGATCGAAACCGTGTTTAGTAAAATCCTCGGTCAAAGCTCGGAGCAACGGTTCGTTGACGATGGGATTAGAAACACGAAAATCATCCACAGGCTCGACAAAACCGCGACCAAAAAAGGCAGACCAGACTCGATTCACGGCGGCGCGTGCAAAAAATGGATTCCCTGGCGCGACCAACCAATCCACCAACTGGCGACGGGGATCCTCCTTTTCGTTCCATGGGACTAAGGGTCCATCCGGAGTGCGCGGCTCGAGTTCTTTGCCCGTGACGGGATGTTTGACGCGACCCTTTCCTCCGAAATAAAAAGTCTCTGTGCCGGCGGAAATGGGTGGAGACAGACCCGCACCCTTTTGTTTCAAGGGACCGAAGAATGCCGCAAATTGATAGAAATCCTCTTGGGCCCATTTTTCATTCGGATGATGGTGGCATTTTGCACATTCCATCCTTGTGCCGAGGAAAAGCTGGCTGAACATCGTGGTAAGTTCGGTAGGTTCACGGCGGTCTCTGTAAACCACAGCCGGACCATCGCGATGGTTGCTGCCCTCTGACTCAAGAATATCGCGCACAAACTGGTCGTGGGGTTTGTTCTGACGGAACGATTCCCTCAGCCATTGGTCGAGTAGATAAACACTTTTGACCCCGACTCGATCTGGGTTCGGGCGAAGCAAATCGGCCCATTTATTAGCCCAGAAATCTGCGTAGTTTGGATGTTCCAGAAGGTGGTTGATCCATTTTTCGCGCTTGCGTGGATCGGCGTTGGCAAGGAATGCGCGTGTTTCCTCAGGACTCGGGAGCGCGCCGATGGCATCCAGTGAGGATCGGCGGAGGAAATCTGAATCGGAACAAAGCCCGGATGGAAGAATTGCCAACTTTCGGAAGTGCTCCAACGCCTGGGTATCGATAAAATTATTGACCGGCAAAGCGGCGAATTTTTTTTCTGATATTTTCTGTGTGGTTGGAATTGTGACTCGTGAGGCCGCAACTTGCCCCATGAAACGCGCGACGACAACGGTTTCACCCGGAATCATGCCCGTGCGCAGGATTCCATTTTCATCGATTTGCACCAACTCCTTGTCGTTCGAAATAAAGTCCACCAATCGCGTGACGTCGCGATGGGTGCCATTGCTGAAATTTGCCTCTACCTTGAGTTGCGTAGATTCCTTCCGACGATAGGATTTTTCCGAAGGCACCACACTCAAACTGACGAGCGTCGGCTCATTCTCTCGTTGATAAAGAAGGCCCGAACGGATCCAACGGACCAACAATTGATGCGTTTCCGATCCAACGGCGAAACGTTCGCCACCGCCATGTTCGATGGTGCCTGTGGGTTTGAGGAGAAGCAGACTTTCCTCCGGGGCAGCAGGGAAAACTCGGCGCCCGCGTCCTTCATAGGTAATTTCTTTGAAATCGGCAGCGGGATCATAACTGAAGACCGATAGCTTGAAACCATTCTGACCGTCAGCCTTCGCGTGGCAGGAACCAGCCATGCAGCCGGCCTTTGCGAGAGCAGGAAGCACATCCGCGACGAAGGATGGAGGTGGCAACTCTACTGCAGCGCCAGCCTTAACCTTGACTTCAGGCTTTGAAGGATTGGGGGATGACGTATTCGATTGATACTGGGACGCATGCGCTGGAATTGTCGCGATCAACTTGCCTTCCGGATCCATGATGTAGGCATCGCCGTTCTGTGCGGCCAGAGCTAAGGTTTTTCCGTCATTACTTGTGGATAGCCCGTGGAAAGCGACGGGCAATCGTTTGAGTTCGCGTTCCTCCGCCGTCGCGGAAGACTGTTCGCCATTATGGCGTTTGAAATCCTTGAAACGCCAAACGGCACCGTCCTCATCCGCCGCATAGGCGGATCCCGAAGCAATCCAAGAGACGGAGACGAAAGGATTCTTGCCATCGGCGATGGTCACTACGCTCTCACGATTCTTGACGTCCCAAAGCCGCAGTTGCCTGTCCGCACCGACAGAAAGCAACTCGGTCCCCCCAGGATTGAATGCAACGCCATAAATTGCGGCAGAATGACCTTCCATACGACTTACCTCTTGGTGAGTTGCCAATTCCCATACTTTGATAATCTTGTCCGCTCCAGCGGAGGCGGCGAGTCGTCCATCAGAGCTGATCGACACATCATGAATCGAGTCCGCATGAGCCATCCATCGCTGCAACAACTGTCCTGTCCCTGAATTGAAAAGCGTGAGTCGCCCCCCCTGCCCCGACCGACCATCCGCCACTAGGACGCTGCGCCCGTCGGGAGTAAATCGTATCGCTGTCACACGATCCTCGATGCCGAAATTGATTTTCCAAAGAAGCTGGCCAGAATGACCCTGCCAGAGCGAGATTTCTCGAAAGGAACCGCTCGCAATGTTTTTTTGATCCGCGCTCCAAACAAGCGAGCGAACCTGCTCAGAGTGAGCAATCCAGCGAGCGACCACGGGTTGATTGGTTTGCCCGAGGTCATGAATTACAATATCGCGACCGCGCCCTAGGGCGAGACGGGTTCCATCCCCGTTAAGGCTGATCGCGTAAATCGGCGAAAACCCAACGGGAGCATCTCCAGGAGTCACTTCCCGAGGATGGCGAGCTTGCTCGAGAGCTTTCTCGTCCCAAAGGGCTCCCGCTTGAACCCAACGACGAAAGGCATCCATCTCCTTGTCTGAAAGTTGTTTTTTGGGGGGCATATGAGGATCCGCCGAAGCATCCAATGCCTGAACCAGCAGGCTTTTCTCCGGTTTTCCAGGAACAATGGCCGCCCCACTTTCACCTCCACGCAATGCCGAACTCCGCGAACTGAGGTTCAAGTTTGCCTTGTGCTTCTCCGCATTGTGGCAGCCAAGACAATTGGAATGCAACAAACGCATCCCCTCAGCAACGGATTTATTTGATTTTTGGTCAACCGCGAGCAGCGATTCGACAGTTAACCAGAAGACTGCCGCACGAAACGCCAGCCACGCAACGTTCACATAGTTCGCTGAAACGGGCATACTCAAAACATTACCTAAAACTTCCTGATTTGCAAGAGAACACAATCATGGTGTCGGCGCACGCATTGATCAGACAAAAAATATTCTTGGCGGAATCAGCTCTCGCACTTTAATCTGAAGTGTCATGCCCATCAAATCCAGTTTTTGGTTTTCATCCCTTTTATTGTTCTGCCTTTTCTGTGCGGTGATGCTGGGAGGATGGAGAGAAATCATGGCACAAGGACAGAGTTCCCAAGCCTTGGGTCGGCGTGCGTTTGATAAATCCGTCAAACCCATTGTCGCAACCTACTGCCTTAATTGCCATTCAACGGAGAAACAAAAAGGGGATCTTGATCTGGAAAAATTTAAATCTTTTTCTGATGTATTCAAATCTCCAAAAGCTTGGCAGCACACCCTCGAGCAGTTGGCCTTGGGTGAGATGCCCCCCAAAAACAAGCCGCAACCTACCCCTGAAGAATCAAAACGATTGGTGGAAGCGATCAATTCAATGTTGAACCAAGTGGCCCTCGCTCGCAATGGTGACCCGGGACCCGTGGTGCTACGCCGTCTGAACAACGCCGAATATACCTATACCCTCCGTGATTTGACACAGGTTGCCACTCTAGATCCCGTAAAGGAATTTCCTGCCGATTCTGCGTCTGGTGAAGGTTTCATGAATGTCGGGAACTCTTTGGTCATGTCACCAACTCTAGTGAGCAAATACATGGACGCCGCCAAGGAAATCACGAAGCACGCCATGCTCCTGCCTGATGGAATCCGTTTTTCTCCCAGCACCTCATCGAGCGATTGGAGCGATCAGACTTTGGCCGATATTCGGAGTTTTTACGCCCGATTTACGAAGAACGGCGGAGGAAGCGCAGTGAATTTGCAGGGGATCAAATTTGATACAAAGGATGGAGGCGTGCTTCCGTTGGACACTTACCTTGAAGCAACCCTAGTTGAGCGAGAGGCCATCAAAACGAATCGGAAATCGATTGCGAATGTTGCACGAGAACGCAATTTGAATGCCAAATACCTAGGTCTTCTCTGGGACTCCCTCAATAATAAAACTCCCTCCGTATTACTCGATCAGATTCGCGAGGGATGGAATGCTGCGAAACCCAATCAATTGGCACCCCTACTGGCCGTGATCAACCAATGGCAGGAGGCACTCTGGCGATTCACGACGGTCGGACATATCGGCAAGCGGGATGGTCCGAAAGCGTGGCAGGTTCCTGTCACTCCGCTGGCAGAAGAAACGGAGGTCAGATTCAAGCTCCCAATTTCACAAGGTGCCAAAGCGTTAACCTTTTACCTAGTGTCCAAGGAGGCTGATCATCTAGATGCCGCTAATCTGGCGGTGTGGGACAATCCGCGCTTGGTCACCCCAGGTCGCAAAGACCTGCCTTTGCGTGATGTCCGTGCTGCGGTCCAAGCCTGGCGCACTTATCGTGAGTTAATTCCTTCCACCGCCGTTGGCTGCTTGGCGGCTGCGGATGAAGTCCACGGACCTCTCACTCAAGAGGCTTTGGCTCAACTGGCTCAAAAACATCACGTGAACCCGATCGTCCTCGCTGCGTGGTTGGATTGTCTGGGAATCGGTTCGCCCGAGGCCAAAATCACTTCCTACATGACCCAGAAAATGGAAAGAGCTGAAGGCCACGACTTCATCAAGGGTTGGGTGGGGGCTGATGCGTTGAGCGTGAGTGCCAACTCCTCCGATCGCCACGTCCGCGTTCCCGGCAATATGAAACCGCACGGCGTCACGGTTCATCCCTCACCGACATTTCAATCTGTGGTGGGTTGGCGTAGTCCAGTCGCCTCCAGCCTTCGCGTGGAGGGCATGGTGCAGCACGCGCATACGGAGTGTGGCAATGGGGTCTCGTGGGTGCTGGAACTCCGACAGGGCAGTTCGCGGCAACGCCTTGCAGCAGGGACGTCGCAGGGCTCCAATGAAGTCAAATTCGGTCCATTCGAGAACATCAAAGTCACCCCTGGCGATTTATTGTGCCTAGCGATCGGACCGCGTGACGGCAACCATTCCTGCGACCTTACAGCCGTGGACATCACCCTGACTGATAGCACTCGTCAATGGGATCTAGCGAAGGATGTTTCGCCAAACATCCTCGCTGGCAATCCGCACGCGGACCGTTTAGGGAACTCTGGGGTTTGGAATTTTTACAGCGAACCGACGACCCATGTTGGCCAAGAATCCATCCTGCCTTCGGGCTCATTGCTCGCACGTTGGCAGCAAAGTGCCACGAGTGGGCAAAAACAAGTCATCGCCGCTGAAGTGCAAAAAATGCTGGGGAATGGTGGAGTCGGTCTCACCAAAGAGTCCCCTGACGCATTGCTTTACAAACAACTCATTTCGATCAATGGCCCACTGCTGGGGTTTATTCTTCGTAACAACCCGTCCACGGAAGCAGTGGACAAGAGCGCGACGGAGTCGAATCAGGTTGTCTCTTCGGACAACGAATGGGGTCTGGATCCACTCCTGTTTGGCAAGCATCCCAAGGGTGGCAAAGTCGGAGCCTCCAGTCTTTGTGTGCAGGCCCCCTCCGTCATCACTGTGCGATTGCCTGTGGAATTTGCCGAAGCCTGTGATTTCGTCGCGACCGCTTCGGTTGACAAAAATAATGGGATTGAAACAAGTGTGCAAATGGTGGTGCTCACAAACAAGCCTGCCAGATTATCGCTCGCGGCAGGAACGGCTCGGGAACAAGGTTCCAAGAGCACGTGGTCTGATGGAGAGCGTCCTGTGATTTCTGATTCTCCTATTCTTGTGAAGAACGGAAGCCCCGCCCGAAAACGCCTCGAGGCATCCTTCGATTCATTTCGCCAATTGTTCCCCGCCGCCCTCTGTTACACCAAAATTGTTCCCGTCGATGAAGTGGTTACCCTCACCCTTTACTACCGGGAGGACGAAAACCTGCGGCGACTCATGCTTGATGATTCTCAATCGGCCGAACTCGACCGGTTGTGGGCCGAACTGCACTACATCAGCCAAAGCCCTCTCAAACTTGTTGATGGCTTTGAGCAACTCTGGCAATTCGCCACTCAGGACGCTGACCCGAGTGCATTTGAGCCATTGCGCGAGCCGATAAAACAACGTGCCGAAGAATTCAAAAAACACCTGTTGGACACTCAGCCCAGTCATCTGGTTGCGGCACTGAAGTTCGCCGAGAGTGCTTATCGTCGCCCGCTCACCGAGTTGGAAAAGGATGATCTCAACGGACTTTATCGCAAATTGCGAGATCAGGAAATTCCCCACGACCAGTCGATTCGCCTCACGCTCGCGCGGGTATTAGTGACGCCATCATTCCTTTATCGCGCCGAGAAACCGATCCCAGGAAATAAACCCGGGCTCATAAATAATTATGAACTCGCCACGCGGTTGAGCTATTTCCTCTGGTCTTCCGCACCCGATGCCGAACTGCGGCTTGCAGCAGCCAACGGCACCTTGAGCAACCCTGCGGTGCTCACCGCTCAAACGCGTCGCATGCTGCGTGATCCCCGAGTTCGCCGTCTCGCCACCGAGTTTGCTTGCGCTTGGTTGCACATCTACGATTTCGAATCGTTGGATGAAAAGAGTGAACGACATTTCCCGACATTCTCCAAATTGCGCGGAGCGATGTATGAGGAGTCCATCCAATTTTTTACGGACCTTTTTCAAAAAGACGCATCCGTCCTTTCGATTTTCAACGCGGATCACACCTTTCTCAACGAGGCACTCGCGCAACATTACGGCATCCCCGGCGTCAAGGGGGCGGAGTGGCGGCGAGTGGATGGGGTTAAAAAGCAGGGTCGTGGCGGGATTCTTGCCATGAGCGCGACTCTCGCCAAACAATCCGGCGCTTCTCGCACCAGCCCAATTCTGCGCGGCAACTGGGTGGCTGAAGTCCTACTCGGCGACCGTCTCCCTCGACCTCCCAAGGACGTTCCGGTGCTGCCTGAGGACGAGTCCACCGAGAAACTTTCCGTAAGGCAGTTGGTGGAAAAGCACAGCAATGATCCTCTGTGCGCCGGTTGTCATAAAAGGATTGATGGGTATGGATTCGCCTTGGAAGCCTACGATGCCATTGGTCGGTTGCGCTCCAAAGATTTGGGTGATCGACCTGTCGAAACCCGCACCAAGGTCTTTGATGGAACCACAGTAGACGATGCGCAGGGATTGCTCGATTACCTGCTCACCAAGAAACGTCCCGAGGTTCTAGGTCAGTTCAACCGCAAATTGCTCGGCTATTCCCTCGGTCGCAGCGTCATGCTGTCGGATCGCATGCTTCTCAATGAGATGCAACGCAAACTCGAATCGCGAAACTACCAATTCAGTGCCGCCGTAGAAACGATTGTTAACAGCCGCCAATTTCGTGAGATCCGCGGAAAGGGGATGTCCGACGATGACGCATTGTAACCCCATTATTTCCTTTCACTTGATTACGTGATATAATACCCCAACTCAAACAACCTATGGTCAATCACCAATTCTCACGCCGCACTTTTCTTCGCGGTGTCGGCGTCACGATGGCACTGCCGTGGATGGAATCCCTCAATGTCTGGGGTGACACACCGCCTCTGAGCATCAGACCCGCGAGTGAAGCCCCAGTGCGCCTCGCGGTGCTCTTCTCTGGAAACGGATTCCATTCCAAGGAATGGTGGGCCAAAGGAGAGGGGAAATCGATGGAACTCGGCAAGGTGCTCGCGCCGCTCAACGATTTTCGAGAGAAACTTTTATTCGTCCGCGGACTCCACAATGCCGAGGCGCAGAAAGGGAATATCCACAGTTCCCAGACGGGAAATCTCCTGTCCGGCGCACCCTTGGTCTCTGGAGGTGAGATTCGCTCCGGCACCAGCATTGACCAATTGCTCGCCCAACGCTTCGAACGCTCAACCAAGGTGCCCAGTCTCGTTCTCGGCTGCGAGAAATCGAACCCCTCGGTGCACAAGAATTACTCCATGATTTATAGTTCCCATATTTCATGGAGCTCCCCTTCGACCCCCACTCCTTTGGAAGTTTATCCCGCATTAGCCTTCGACCGGCTTTTCAAGGACGACGTCAGCAAAGGCGATGGGAGCGTTCTCGACGCAGTCTTGACGGATGCCAAGAATCTCCGTCGTCATATTAGCTTGGGCGATCAACGTAAATTGGATGAGTATTTAGAATCCGTCCGCGATGTCGAACAACGCATCGCCAACGCCGGACAAAAAGGCGAGTTGCAAGGCTGGCGACCCACCCTGGACAAACCGAACATGGCGCGTCCCGCCGATGGAATCCCGCAGAACATCGCCGATCACATGCGCCTGATGTGCGACATCTTGGTCCTAGGATTCCAGACGGACACCACGCGAATCACCACGCTGAAACTGAACAATGATCACAGCTCCCTTCGTTTCCCAAACCTCGGCGTGGACTACATGATTCATCACCTTCTTTCACACAGCGACACCGCCGATTGGTTGAAGGTAAACCAGTTTTTCGTCGAACAAGTTGCTTACATCGCCCGCAAACTCGATGCCATTCAGGAAGGCCCTCGGACGCTGCTCGACAACACCATGCTCATGTATTGTTCCTCGATGCTCACGGGGGGCCACGATGCCACGCAGCTTCCCGTTGTCCTCGTTGGCGGCGCAGGAGGTCGTATCAAAGGCGGAAGAGTATTGGACTACAAAGAAAAACCAGACCGGCAACTCTGCCGACTGTATCTTTCCATGATGGATAAAATGAACGTCCGCCTACCCAGTTTCGGCGATGCCACCAAGCCTCTCGAAGAGGTTTAAACATCTTCCAAGCACCCGGTGGTTGAGCGAAGCGACACCACCGGACCCAAACATCCCCCAAAATCCTCCCGCACCCTGAAAGCGTGCCAGCCCTATCAATCTACCCCTCGTCGTAGGGCCCCCCGCACCCTACGAACAAAGGAATTTACGAATACGCCCCTGACGGTCGAACCAGGCTTTACTGAGCTACCAAGCGGTAGAACTTTTGAGGCTCACTAGGGAGGTTATTCGTGGCAACCGGAGTCCAAATCGGGTTCTTCAAGTCCACAGCGGACTCCACTACCGAAGCCCGCATTTGGTAAAACTGTCGAGGCCCACTACTAGGGACGGTATTCGTGGCAACAGAAGTCCAGACTGGGTTCTGGAAAGTGGGCGAAATCTGCACGACGATCCAGGCAGATTGCGGTTGAGATTCGTAAGCATACAGTTGCGCCACTTCGTTTGAGGACAGGGCACGGTTGTAGATGCGGACATCGTCAATTGCCCCTTCAAAATATTCGTTCCAAAACGATGACCCGATTATAAACCCGTCTTTCAGGCTGTATGATTTGGAGTTGCTTTGCCGGTCTTGTATGTCGGAGTTTATGAAAAATGTGTACTCTCCCCCATTTTTAACCAACGTTGCCATATACCATTTATTTATAGCATAATTATTTTTAGCACCGTAATAATTTTGATTCATACTCATATCCCACGCTCCAGATATGCCATCATCAATCCCGTATTGCGCATATTGTGGAGCTGTATATGTCGTGAAACTTACCTCAATACCTAATCCTGAAATATTGTTAAAAAGCACGCCTCCACCGTTTTCTGATGTTTTATTCAGTTTTTGATTTAGACTATATGGTGAAAACCAAAAATTAATTGCGTATCCATCTAGACCCATATTTATAATTTTATTTTTAATGGTAACTTTTGATGATGTCCCATTAAAAGCAAAAGCTGATGATTTTTTATTAAAACGGTCAGCTATTGGTAATGTGTTGACTTGCAATCCAGCATTTCCGTTTCCTGAGGCATCCTCAGCGTTCCCGTTGAACGGATAGTACGCGACCAAACCGTTGGTGATGAAATTATTGTCAGGAGGTTTAGATTCGTAATCGTAGAGAGCTTTAACCTCGGTGTCAGAAAGAGCACGGTTGTAGAATCGGATATCATCTAGTGATCCTTTAAAAGGAGCGCCATAATTAAGTTTTCCGATCATGATAGGGACAGCACTTTTTGGCCCTAAGGAACGTCCAGATTGGCTTATTTGAAGATTTCCATCAATAAATGCTGCCATACGATTCCCATCGAATGCATAGGCAACATGTATCCATTTGTTTGAACTCTCCGGCAAATTAAAATTTAGCCCGCTATACCAAGCAGAGCCATGAAACGCGCCCGAATGGACTTGAAAACTGCAATCATCTTGTCCAGCACGCTTACCCAAGACATGCGCCTCACCAGGTTCCCTAAGCATCCAAAATGAAACCGACATTGGAGTTTGTTCGCCAAAATCTAACTGAGTATTGTGATTGATACTGACATATCCTGTTCCGTCAAACCTAAAAGCCTTGCTTATGCTGCCATTCCGGTCATTAACCGAAATAGCCCCTAATGAGTTTCCGTGATGACCGTTCCCACTCTCATCATTCGCATTTCCGTTGAATGGGTAGTAAGCAACCAAACCGTTGGTGAGGAAGCTGGGTTGGGGATTTGTTTGAGCGGAAACAGAAACCGTGATGAGCGACGCGAGGACCGCGACAAACAGCGTGATGAACGATTGAAACGCGGCGAACCTATTTAGCGCCGGTTGAGGTGGGAATGCTGATAGCTTCAGCGGAACTGTTGGTTTGCGCATGTTTGTGTTCATTTGTTTAGATACCCTTCGAGTGCTTATCCCTCAAGATTTGCCTCCTTCCGTGGTTGTGTCAAGGTATTATTTGTATTT
>WBXJ01000037.1 GCA_008933045.1 Verrucomicrobiota bacterium | reverse complement strand
GGGGGCGTTTGGTTTGCGATCAACGCGGTAATCCCCAGACCTAGCTGGCGGGCGACCGGAACGAACCGAGGGGGCGTTTGGTTTGCGATCAACGCGGTAATCCCCAGACCTCGCTGGCGGGCGACCGGAACGAACCGAGGGGGCGTTTGGTTTGCGATCAAGGCGGTTAGCCCGGCTGGCTGGCCGAAAATCAGGTCGAGCCGGAGGACGTTCCGCACTTTGGGTTGGGGCATTGGGTCGCGTTTCAGGCCGGAGCAATTGACCGACCGTGCGAAATTCGGGCTTCGCAGAACCGGAATCCGTGGGATCCACCGGTACGTGGGGTCTGCGCTGTGGTGGGCGCGTTTTGCTCCGTGGATCGCGCTTACGACGTAGCGGGTTGTGTTTAGCTGCGTGGCTTTGTGCCGAGGGGGTGTGGTGGGCGGCGGCGATGTTGCTTAGTTCGCGAATCTCGGTATCCGTCAGCGGACGGTGTCCGCCCTGAGAGATGTTGCCGAGCCATACTTTACCGATGGCGACGCGAATGAGTCTGAGAACCTTGATGCCGAGGGTTTCGAGAGTTGGTCGGATGTTGAAGTTCTTCCGTTCGTCGATGACGATTTCTATCCACGAGTTACTCGCCTCCGAACGCAGCAATGTGGCATTCCGAACGCCCCCGAGTTCGCTCGCGCTGGCCTGAATTTTCTGAAGCAACGCAGAGTCGGCTTCTCCAGTAATTTGGGCGTGATAAGTTTTTTCCAACTTTGTGTGTGGATCCGAGAGGCGCGCCCCCCAGACCGTGTCGTTGGAGAGTAGAAGCAGACCTTCGCTGGTTTTATCGAGGCTGCCTACCACGACCAACGATGGCAATTCCGAGAGGGTCTCGAGGAGCACGAGCCTGCCTTGTGGGTCGGTTGATTGCGTGGCGATCCCTCGTGGTTTATTGATCATGACGTAAACGTCACTTAGTTTTTCGACCTTCCGCCCGCTGACTTCGATGTGTTCTTGCCCCACATGCACTGGCCACTCGGGATCGAGGCGCGCGATCCCATTGACGAGGACGGCACCGGATCGGATCAGCTCAACCGCTTTGCGGCGTGAGCAAAAGTTGAGCTTGGAAAGTGCGCGAGCTAAACCGTGACGTGGATATTTATCAGACCGAATCATCTGTTAAGGGAATACGACCGACGCCCTGGTGGCAATCAACTTTCGTATGAGAAATTGAGGTGTTAAACCTCAAGCTTTCTGTAGGGTGATCGGGTCAACCATGAGCCTACCGCATTATTTAGGTGAAGCCGGACGTGATTACCACGGCGTGAAGCGTGGCTTGCCCGTGCGTGCTCTGCCGTGGGTGATTCGGTTGCGAGCAGCAAAATTCGCGGCTCATGTCCAACCCACGGATACGGTGCTTGAATATGGGGTGGGCGCGGGTTGGAATCTAGCGGGTCTGAACTGCGCCCGAAAAATTGGAATTGATGTGTCCGAAGCGATCGAGGAGCAGGCGCGAAATTTGGGGATCGAATTCTTCTCGTCCTCAGCCGCATTGCCAGCGGCTCTGGCGGATGTGGTGATTTGCCATCACATGTTGGAACACGCGATTGCTCCCGCTCAGGTTTTGTTTGAGATCAAGCGTCTGTTGAAACCGAGTGGGGTGCTCCTGTTGAATGTGCCGTGTGAACGCCCGTGTTTGTGTGCTCAATTCGTTAAGGATGAACCCAACCATCACCTTTATTCTTGGAACGTGCAGAGCTTAGGAAATCTTGTTCTGGAATGTGGTTTCGAGTTTGAGCACATCCGATTGCAGCGGTTCAGATTCGACCGCGCCGCAGCGGTCTGGGCTGATAGAATCGGGCTAGGGGAGCGAACTTACCGAACGATTCGCCGCGTGGGACTGTGGATTCTTCCGGAATACGAGATCGCTGTCAGGGCTCAACCCAAGCCTGAATGTTGAAGCTCGACGAATGCATTTTTCTAATTGCAAGGATTAGGCATTTGGAAAACTCCGCCTTTCTACGATTGAAGGCTTGCCGTCTCTCGTGCGATTGGATAAACATGCATAGTCTGTTGAATAGTATTTCTTATGCTGGCCCAGCATTTGTTGATCATCATTAGCCTTGCTGAATTGCGCGACGAACGATTTCGTTTGCGCTTTGGGTCATTGCGTAATCTAGATTCCCTTGGAGATTCGTTGAACTCTCCTTTCTAACATGTCTGACATTTTTCCAAAGTGGACGAATAAGTTACCGCTTCGCCTGTTGCTCGGGGTGATGATCGTAGGCTCCGTGGTTACAGCGGGGGTGACCTATTATTTTACGCCCAAGTACACGCGGGTGGGTTACCAGCCAATCCAACCGGTTCCATTTCCCCACACGGTTCACGCGGAGCAGTTGGGATTAGATTGCCGTTATTGCCACAACGGAGTGGAGCAATCGTGGTTTTCAAATATTCCATCTGCCAACACCTGCATGAACTGCCACAATCAGGTTTTGGCGAGCGATGCCCGTTTAGAACCTGTGCGAGAAAGTTTCCGCAGCGGACAACCCGTTTCCTGGGTGCAGATTCATAAAACTCCCGATTACGTCTATTTCAATCACGCGGTTCATGTGAACCGAGGAGTCAGTTGCGTGCATTGCCACGGTCCAATCAACAAGATGGATGAGGTTTACCATGCCAAACCGTTGAGCATGAGTTTTTGCCTTGATTGCCACCGCGATCCCGCAGCCAAAATCCGTCCGCCCGAAGAGGTTTATAATTTAAATTGGGTGCCCCCCGAGAATTTTGCCAAGGATAAAGGAGCAAAGTTTGTTCACGATTGGAAGGTCAACGCCTCCCAGAATTGCTCCACCTGTCACCGATGAAAACGATTCCCCCCCCCTGTCCTGAGCCAGTGCAAGGTCCTAATTACTGGCGCAGTCTTGACCAATTAGCCGAGTCGCCCGAGGTCCGTCCGTGGCTTGAACGCGAGTTTCCTGCGGGTGCTAGTGAGTTTACGGATGAAACAGGCCGACGCGCTTTTCTGAAGCTCATGTCGGCTTCGATGCTGTTCGCAGGCATCGGATTGACCGGTTGCCGCCGACCGGAAGAAAAAATCCTGCCGTTCTCAAAAATGCCGGCGGGCTATATCCACGGCGTTTCTCAATTTTACGCAACCTCGGTGCCGACCCGTGGTGGTTCGTTACCTGTGGTGGTTCGTTCGCACGAGGGGCGTCCTGTCAAAATCGAGGCTAACACCCAGCATCCGCTGGGCAATATTGGCACCGACCATTTGGCGCAGGCGTCGATTCTGAATTTGTATGATGCGGATCGCGCCACGCGGCACACAGGTCTGGGAAATACGGTTGAACGCGCGGTGGCGATGGACCACTTGACCGAGGTCGCTGCCACACATAAGGGAAATCAGGGGGCAGGCTTAGCGTTTTTGGTGGAACGTAGCTCCTCTCCTTCGCGCGAGCGCTTGCAGGCTTCGATCGCTGCAACGTATCCCCGATCGAAGTGGGTGACTTTTGAACCAACGGATGGAGATGTGCAACGGACAGCGGTGGCGAAGGCGTTCGGGCCTAACCTGCGGTCGTCCTACAATTTTGAAAAAGCGACGTGCATTCTCTCCTTAGATTTTGATTTTGTGGGAGGTGAGGACAATTCTGCCCGCTACATCCGAGGGTTTGCCCAAAACCGCAAGGTGGCAAAGCCTACCGATGTGATGAGCCGACTTTATGTCGTGGAAAGCTTGTTCACACTGGCAGGGGCGAGTGCGGATCATCGACTCCGGAAATCGCCTTCAGCGATTGCGGCCGTCGCAGCCCAATTTGCCGAAGCGATTGTTAAAGGGGCAAGTGTTGCTGATAAGTGGATCGCGGAATGTGCGAAGGATCTGATCGCCAGCAAGGGGAAAGCCTTGGTGGTGGCGGGTATTCGTCAACCGCTTGAAGTGCATCTTTTGGCACTTGCCATGAACAACGCACTCGGCGCATTGGGAACCACGCTGAGCCTGCTGCCGGCAGTGGATGCAAAGGAGTCCACCCTTGCAGAGGTCATTGCGGATCTGAACGCTGGCACCGTGCAAACATTGGTCATCGTGGGTGGAAACCCTGTTTACAATGTTCCGGCTGATTTAAATTTTTCCGCAGCCGCCAAGAAAGCTAAGGAAGTGTTGCGACTCGGTTATTACGAGGATGAGACTTTTCCAGTGAGTACCTGGCATTATGCGGCGGCGCATTATCTGGAATCCTGGGGTGACGGACGAAGCGCGGATGGAACTTATGTTCCTGTGCAACCGTTGATCGAACCATTGTTTGGAGGGATGACCGATCTGGAATTTCTTGCTCGGCTCTCCGGTGTTTTACAGCCCTCGAGTTACGAAATTGTCCAAGCGACTTTTAAGGAACTCGCTGGCGGTGCAGATTTTGAGAATAGCTGGGGAAAATTTTTGCATGATGGATTTCTGGCGAAGAGCGCTCCCGCGATCTCCGCTGTTCCATTCTCGCTCGCCGCGCTTCCCGCCGTGGCTCAGGTCGGTGCGGCTTCAATCGCAAACCTCGAGGCGGTGTTCCACAACAGCTATTCGATGGATGACGGCCGGTATAATAACAACGGCTGGCTTCAAGAGCTTCCCGATCCAATTTCGAAAATCACTTGGGACAACGCGGTTCTGCTTAGTCCTAAGACTGCCGAAGAGTTGGGACTGAGCCGCAACTCGCAGGCGAAGGATGGGCGTTACATCAATGATGTGGTTGAGATCGAAGTCGGTGGCCGCAAGGTGCGCGGCGCAGTCTGGATTCAGCCCGGTCTCGCAGATTATACCATTGGTTTAGCATTAGGTTACGGACGTGAGCGCACGGGTCGGATTGGAATTGGCACGGGCTACAATGCGTATGCAATTCGCAGCTCGACGAATCTCCACGCGGTGAGTGGTGTTAAGCTTACCAAGACGGGTCAAACTTACGAATTAGCTACCACTCAAGAGCATGGGTTGATGGATGGTCGTCCGATTATTCGCGAGGGGAATTTGGATCAATTCAAAGCCAAGCCCGATTTCGCCAAAAACATGGACCTTGAGGCCCATGCTCCGAACGCCGGTGGGATTTACAAGCATCCTTACGAAGAGAATCCCTCGTTGAAAAGCGATGTTCACCAATGGGGAATGGCCATTGATCTCAATTCTTGCGTCGGCTGCAACGCCTGTGTCATGGCTTGCCAGAGCGAAAATAATATTCCGATCGTTGGTAAGGAACAAGTTCGTCGCGGTCGCGAGATGCAGTGGTTGCGAATTGATCGGTATTTCAGCAGTGCGGCGAAACATCGGGATCAGTTTGCAGACGATCCCCAGATGGTGGTTCAGCCGATGTTGTGTCAGCATTGCGAATCTGCTCCGTGCGAGAGTGTGTGTCCTGTTAACGCCACGGTTCACGACGAAGAGGGTCTCAACGTCATGGCTTACAACCGTTGTGTGGGCACGCGATATTGCTCAAACAACTGTCCGTATAAAGTGCGTCGTTTTAATTTCTTCGATTACAACCGCCGCACGCTGGATCAACTCAAAGGCCCGTGGTATCCCACGCCGATGCTGAACCAGATGGATGGAGAATTTGGTCTGAAACGTTGGTGGAATAATCCGGATCGAGGGTATAAGCCAGAGGACGAGTGGGAGTTGACCAAGCTGGTCAAGAACCCTGATGTCAGCGTGCGAATGCGCGGTGTCATGGAGAAATGCACATTCTGCGTGCAGCGCATTGAGAATGCTAAGATCACTCAAAAAGTGAAAGCGGGGGCGTCAGGAAATGTGCAGGTGCCCGAAGGAACCTTCACCACGGCCTGCGCTCAAGCGTGTCCGGCTGATGCGATTACGTTCGGTAATCTCTTAGACAAAACGAGCCGCGTTTCTCAGCTCAAGAATCAGGATCGAAACTATTCTGTCCTCGGATTCCTCGACACTAAGCCTCGCACGACTTACCTCGCACGTATCCGCAACCCCAATCCGGCCATGCCTGATTTTCATAAAGAGCCGCTGAGTTTGGAAGAGTATATTGAACAGCACGGCAGTCCCATGGAGACCCACGGTGCCCATGGCGCGGCTGCGAGCAATCACCCTGCTGCCCAATCGGGGCAGAAAGGAGCCCACTAATGGCTGCGACGACTAGATCTCACCACGAAACCCCGACATTAACCGTCGCGCCCGCACCCAAGGAGTTAGAGCGTGAGCCGTTGGTTCTCAACAATCGCTCGTTGAGTTGGATCACCGCGACGATCGCTGGGATTGTGGAGGGCAAAACTCCTAAGTGGTGGTGGGCTTTTTTCATTCCGAGTGCGTTGGTGATGTCGATGTGTTTCGGCATGATTGCTTACTTGATCTCCGCAGGCATCGGTGTGTGGGGTCTTAACCAGCCGGTCGGTTGGGCTTGGGACATTACAAACTTCGTCTTCTGGATCGGCATTGGTCACGCGGGAACATTGATTTCAGCCGTCCTGTTTCTACTCCGTCAAAAGTGGCGCACCTCGATCAACCGCGCTGCCGAAGCGATGACCCTATTTGCCGTGGCGTGCGCAGGTATTTTTCCGTTGATTCACGTCGGACGCATTTGGTTTGCGTGGTGGCTGTTCCCAATACCGAATGCGAATAACATTTGGCCCCAGTTCCGCTCGCCGCTCCTTTGGGACGTCTTCGCCGTATCGACGTATGGCACGGTTTCGTTGTTGTTTTGGTACACGGGCCTTGTGCCGGATCTTGCGACCATGCGGGATCGGGCTAAGACCAAGATTCGCAAGTTTGCTTATGGTTTTTTTGCTCTAGGCTGGACGGGATCAAATCGGCATTGGAGCAACTACGAAAAAGCTTACTTGCTTCTGGCCGGTATTTCGACCCCCTTGGTTTTGTCAGTGCATTCGATCGTGTCGTTTGACTTCGCGGTCTCCGTGGTTCCAGGGTGGCACACCACAATCTTTCCGCCTTACTTCGTCGCAGGAGCTATTTTCTCCGGATTCGGCATGGTTCTCACGCTGATGATTCCGTTGCGCACGGTGTGCAAATTGCACGACCTAATCACGATTCGGCACATCGACCTGATGTGTAAGGTGACGATGGCCACAGGGTCCATTGTGGGCTACGCCTATGCGATGGAGTTTTTCATTGCGTGGTATGGAGGCAATCCCTACGAGCTTTATGCGTTTAAGAATCGCGCTTTCGGGCCCTATTGGTGGGCCTATTGGTCGATGGTCAGTTGCAACGTGATTTGCCCTCAGCTTTTCTGGTTCAAGGCAATCCGACAAAACGTCGTCATCGTGTTCATTATCTCCATCTTTGTGAACATCGGGATGTGGTTTGAACGTTTTGTGATTATCGTCACCTCGCTTCATCGCGATTATCTCCCGTCTTCATGGGGTTATTTTTCACCGACACCGGTCGATATTTTAACCTTTGTGGGAAGCTTTGGTTTATTCCTGACACTTTTCCTTTTGTTCATGCGTTTCTTGCCGATGATCGCCATTTCGGAAGTCAAAGGCGTCACGCCACAAGCCGATCCGCACCATCCATTGGGTGGCGCGAAGGAGGGACATCATTAACGCCCGGCTGAACTCAACAACCTTTTAGTCATCATGTCCGACACTCCAAAACCTTATGCCCTGCTCGCCGAGTTTGAGACTCCGGCGGATGTGATGCAGGCCGCACGCGCCGTGCGTATTGCTGGCTTTCGCCGCTGGGATGTTCACACCCCTTTCCCGATTCACGGGATGGATGGGGCAATGGGAATCAAGAATTCCAAAGTAGGTTATTTTTCATTCGTCGGTGGCGTCATCGGCCTCACTATCGGTATGTCGATGATTTGGTTCATGAACAAATACGACTACCCCATCATTGTGGGTGGTAAACCGCTATTCAGTCCGCTCTTTGCTTTCCCGGTATCCTACGAGTTGACGATTTTGCTCGCGTCTTTTGGGACATTGCTCGGCATGTGTTTCCTGAATCGCTTGCCCAAGCTTTACAACCCAATTTTTAAGAGCCAACGCTTTGCTCGCGCTTCGGATGACCGGTTTTTCGTCGTGATCGAAGCTTCGGATCCAAAGTTTTCCGCCACAGAAACCCGCAAACTGCTGGAAAATCTCGGCAGCAAAAGCATCGAATTGGTGGAGGATTAATATGCGCTACTGGTTATCCTTTTTCTTTGTTCTGATTGTCGCCTCACTGGCCGTGGTGGGTATTGCCGGATTTCAGGGATCCAAATCCCGCAAGCCGCCGATTGAAATTTTCCCAGACATGGATCGTCAGCCGAAGCTTCGTCCTCAGGCTCCCAACGCGTTTTTCACCGATGGTAAATCTTCCCGCCCCCTGCTCGTAGGGACCGTGGCACGGGGATCCCACTATCAGGACACTCCCTTTAATACGGGTCGGTTGCCAAGTTCGACGAATTTTGTTGCCGAGATGCCGGTTGGACTGACTGCCAAACTGCTCGCTCGAGGTAAGGAACGCTATCAGATCAGTTGCGTGCCTTGCCACGGTGCATTGGCGGATGGCAATGGCATCACCAAGAAATACGGGATGGCGGTCGTCGCCAACCTTCACGATAAGCGCATTGTCTCCATGACGGACGGTGAGATTTTTAATACAATCACCTCTGGAAAAAACCTCATGGGCGGATACGGTGCCAATGTTACGGTCGAGGATCGCTGGGCGATTATCGGCTACCTTCGCACCTTGCAACTCGCTCGGTTAGGATTGGTGAATGATGTCCCAGCAGAGCTTCGTGCTGGCCTAAAATAACTTTGCTTTTTCACGCCATGCTTTCAAAATTTATCCACATCAAAACCTGGCTGCTGGCTGCGGCATTGGTTTGGTTGATTCACAGTGTCGCCACTGTCGAAGCTGCCGATCCGGTTGTCAAATCCGCTACCACTGCCTCGGCACCGGCGGATCACGCGGGCACCGGCGATGCAGCCGTACCGGTGATCAAACAGTTCGCTTATTCTTATCTCACCGCATTCATGTTCTACCTGAGCATTTGTCTCGGTGCTTTAGTATTAGTGCTTTTCCATCATCTATTCGATGCCGGTTGGTCCGTGCCCATTCGTCGATTTCTTGAGCACATCGCATTCCTGCTGCCCGTCATGGGCCTTTTATTTCTGCCTATCGCATTTTTAGCGACGGAGATTTATCCATGGATGACAATGAATCCGCCGGATCATTCGCTCATGACCAAGCGGGTGCTGTTCAATCAGCCCACGTTTTATGTCGTTGCGTTTGTGATTTTCCTTTTGTGGACTTGGCTGACTTGGAATTTGCGACGATGGTCGATCAAGCAAGACGCGACGGGTGACCCCAAATGCACCATCATCCTACGCCGTTACGCGGCCGGAGGTATCTGGATCTTCGCGCTAACTCTAACGTTCGCCGCGATTTACTGGATGAAGTCGTTGCAGCACCAATTTTTCTCCACGATGTATGGAGTATATTACTTCGCGGGTAGCACTTGGACGACGCTTGCGACCTGTTATTTAATCACCATCGCACTGTCCAAAGGGCCGTTGAAAGGTGTGATTTTCAAACGTCAGATTTACGACATCGGCGTGCTGCTTTTTGCGTTCACCGTGTTCTATGCTTACATCCACTTTTCGCAATATTTCCTGATCTGGAACGCCGCTATTCCTGAAGAGACTTTCTGGTATGTGCTTCGTGAAAAAGGTTCATGGTGGGATATTGGTATGGTGATCCTTTTCGGTCACTTTGTGGTGCCCTTCGTGACGTTACTCCGCATCGATGTGAAGCTCAACCTGAGCATTATGTTCCCGGTCTGTGTTTGGGTGTGGCTGATGCACTACCTCGACATCACGTTTAATATTATGCCGGTGCTTTATCCAAAAGGATTACATTTGACGATCTGGGATCCTATTTGCCTCGTTGTTATCGGCTCGGTTCTTTATTGGGTTTTCAAGAAATCATTCGCCGCGCACGCGCCCTATCCGATTCGCGACCCGCGCTTGAAGGAGGCGGTTACTTGGCACGAAGAGCCGGAGACTGACAGCGTCACTCATCAAGGAGGAGCTCACTAATATGTCACAATCCGATTGTTGCAACTCAAGCAAGCTCGCGGTTTACAGTGTTGCGATCGTGGGCACATTCCTGATCGGCTACGGTTTAGTGCGGAAGATGGACGCTGATTTGCGTCCGCCTGCAGTCACGGCCGAGCGCACGATCGATCGCCAAAAGGTTTTGCAGGAGCTTCGTTCCAGTGCTGTTGATCAACTGGAACATTACGGCTGGGTTGATCAAACGAGGGGGATCACACGCTTGCCCATAGCTCGTGCGACCGAGATGCAATTAAAACTGGGAACCTCCGCCGCGATTCGCTCGAACCTATTGGCTCGTTTAGAAAAGGCGACCGTTCCTATCGCAAAGGCTCCTGAAAAGCCGAGCCAGTTTGAATAAACTCCTTCGGTTCCAGCCATGAGTGTTTCCGCCCCCTTAACTTCTGCTCCCACGCCAATGGAGTGTCCATCGGCTTCGCCTACAACAGTTGAGGTCGATGCTTCGGGTTCGCTGCCACTTTTTCTGATGTTAGTGGCCGGCGTTTTCTGGCTCTGCTTGGGGAGTGCGTTGGGGTTGATCGCTTCGGTAAAGCTCCATGCACCCGCGATCCTTTCAGGCATTCCTGCTCTGACCTACGGCCGATTGATTCCCGCGCAAAACGCTCTTTTTCTCTACGGATTCGCAGCTCAGGTGGGTCTGGGTATTGCGCTGTGGATTGTCAGTCGCCTTGGACGTGCCAAGGTTGTGGCCCCCTTTATTCTCACGGTCGGCGCACTGTTGTGGAACGTCGGAATTCTGACAGGTCTCCTCAATATTCTTGCTGGAAACTGGACCGGGTTGAATCGTTTTGAGATGCCTATCTCCTCGGTCACGCCTCTCTTTGTGGGCTACGGACTGATTGGAATTGTCGCACTCCTGACCTTCAAGGCGCGCACAGCTCGCGATCTTTACCCTTCGATGTGGTTTATTCTCGCGTCGCTGTTTTGGTTTCCGTGGATCTACGCCACTGCCTCCTACTTATTGCACACAGGGTTTCTCAGAGCCTCCGCCGTCCCCGTGATCGCGGGTTGGTATGGTCAGAACTTTGTCTCGATTGTCCTTCTCAGTCTGGCACTCGGCGCTTCCTACTATTTTATTCCTAAGCTCTCGCATCAACCCCTCGCGAGCCGAGGCCTGGCGATTTTTGGATTCTGGAGTCTCCTCATCTTCGCGCCATTCGGTGGCTTCGCTGCAACCTATGCCGTCCCGCGTTGGGTGATCAGCATGAGCGTCGTTTCGAGCGTGTTGTGTCTCGTTCCGATTGCAGCGCATTCCTGGAATTGGATCCAGACATTGCACTGCACTCGTAGCAACACCAAAGAGGATTTCGGTTTACTCTATTTCCGCATCGCAATTCCTTTCCTCGCACTCTACGGAATCTTCGCAGCGTGGGCAGCGTTTCCCGCGAATAACACCATCGTAGGATTTACTTGGTTACAGACCGGATTGGTCCAAATGCTCGAGTACGGTTTCATTGGCCTGATTTTATTAGGTTCCGTGGCTGTCGTTGCTCCCAAGCTCACGCAAACGGAGTGGCCTATTCGGAAAATACTCAAACCGCATTGCTTACTCACCATTATCGGCGTTGTGTTCATGACCTTGCCCCTTTTGCTCGGCGGTTGGATACAGGGTCAGGGGTTGAACGACGCGGCTATCCCGTTCGTTGATGCTTCCAAACGCGCATTCCCATTTGTGGCGATGACCACCATTGGCATTCTACTGTTTGCTTTAGCCCAAGCTCTTTTGCTCCTCCATTTATTAGCCTTGTGCGGTCGTAGTTTGATGAACTGTTGTCAACCCGCTGCTTGGTTTGCTGTCAACAAGGGAGGTGCGCGATGAATCAGGGTCCCTTCATTTTTGTCGGTATATTTTTCACCATGGCTTTGTCATGGTACGGATTTGTTTTCAAGCCGACCCTGGACTTGGGACGACAAGCCCCTGTCAAACTGGATGGCGTGGTTCAACTTTACCCCGGGGATCGACCTGGTCTCGCGCAACAAGGTGCCGAAATCTATCGCGCCAACGGCTGTGTGGTTTGCCATACCCAGCAAGCGCGGGATGCGAAGGACGGTTCCGACAAGGCGAGGGGATGGGGCCAACGCCTCACCGTGCCTCAGGACTATTTATTCGATAACCCACCCCAACTGGGTCAAGTGCGAGTCGGCCCCGATCTGGCCAATTTTGGCACACGCTCTCCTGACTTAAAATCTCAGCTTCTGCATCTCTACGCACCCCGTGCGCTTGTCAAAGGTTCGGTAATGCCTCCTTATCCTTACCTATTTCAGCAACGCAAACTGGGTCCTCATCCTTCTCCGGATGCCTTGGCGTTGTCAGGCAAGTTTGCACCTCCTGCAGGGTTCGAAATTGTGCCCACCTCCCAAGCTTATTCCCTCCTCGCCTATCTGTTCAGCCTTCGTGCCGATGTTTCGCTTTACGAAGCCCCCATCCCCAAGCCGCCCACCAACGGGGTAGCTCAAGCAGTTGAGGTCATCGCACCTGCCGTCAAATGAAGCCCAAACGCGACAAAAATTCCCCTACTCGCCCTCAAGACTTGAAACCGTCTGACGACACCGAGCCATTGCCCGGAAAAACACCTGTGCCGGTGATTTTTTTCGTCGCGCTCGGTCTCCTCATGTTATGGGCGGGTTTATTCCTGACCTCCAACGCCGGCGGTTTTAACTCCAAGGTTTACGGAGCGTATCATTCCGTCCAACAACTTGAGGCACTGCGGCCCAAGAGCGATGGGGATAAAATATTCCTTGAGGGTAAAGAAATTTACGGGCGCACCTGCGTTCCTTGCCATCAACCCAATGGTGCCGGTGTGGCTGGACAATTTCCGCCATTGGCCGGTTCCGAATGGGTTCTGGCTCCCAAGGCTGACCGGATAGCACGCATTGTCCTCAACGGATTGCAAGGCCCGATCTCCGTCAGCGGCACGGATTGGAACAATGCCATGGTGCCTTGGCGCGATGTCCTCACCGACTCAGAGATTGCTTCCGTCCTCACCTATATCCGCAACGAATGGGGGAACAAAGCCGCGCCTGTCAGCGTAGACTCCGTCAAACAAGTCCGTGGCGACACCAAGGATCAATCCGAAGCTTGGACAGCTGCAGACCTGCAAAAAATCTCCGATCAATAGTGGGTCACTGATACAGTGACTTCTGAAACCCCGCGAACGCGTCGCGAATTTCCGTCGCCTTTCCCAGATCTTCCACAGCATCAGCGAGAGAGTCGTGATATTTGAGCCGGAGCAACGGTGTAAGTTTTTCCCCATTCAACTCTTCCACACCCACCTTGACGTATTGTGACAGCACAAACTCAAGGAAAGCTCGTTGCTTCGTCGCGAAGTGCGAATTGATATAGACCCGCGCCTGATCCGCTCTTGCGGCCCGAGTGAGCGGCGGCAACGCATAAGCAACGTAGGCAAGCACATCAAAGATATCGCTCTGCTCCGCCTCGATGAGCTTCTGCATCGCCCCTAATTGCTCCGCCCCGAAGCCTTTGGATGCCATTCCATCTAACAATTTCTCCCGAGTATCAGGCACGCTCCAGAGGGCGCGCAATTCAACTTCGCTCTGGAAAAAATCTGGGAGTGTACCGAACAGCGATTCGATGAACTGCTGCGCGGACATGGGCGTGCCGTCGGGATGCCAGAAGGTCGTCTTCATCATGTGTTGGATCGTGCGCTCCTTGCCATCGGCGAGCTTCACCTTCAGTTTTTTCTTCTGCCCACAAACGCACTGAATTTTGCCGCAAACTTCGCAGAGTTCCTGCGGACATTCGCACGGGCTTTTCTCGCAAATCTTGCACGGCTGCGGTGGCTGCGCGACGCACACACAGGGCCGTGATCCACACCGTGGACAAGCCTCCTCCTCCTGTGGCGGGCCGTCCCATTCCTGATCCTGAAAGTTCAGATGTGCCTTCACGAAATCGTAAATCGTGAAGTATTCTTTTCCATCAAAAAGCCGCGTGCCACGCCCGATGATCTGTTTGAATTCGATCATCGATTTGATCGGACGCATCAGCACAATGTTGCGGATATTTCGCGCGTCCACGCCCGTCGAAAGTTTTTGCGACGTCGTCAGAATCGTGGGGATCGCTTTCTCATTGTCTTGAAAATCCCGCAAGTGTTGGTCGCCGATCGCGCCGTCGTCTGCGGTAACTCGCTGGCAATAGTTCGGATCCTTACTTGTCTTGAGTTGGTTGATCAGATCGCGCACGAGCAGCGCGTGAGCTTGGTTCGCGCAGAACACCAGCGTCTTTTCGTTCTGGTTGATCTGCGACAGGAAGATTTCCACGCGCTTCTTTTCGCGTTCGCGAATCTCGATGCTGCGGTTGAAGTCCCCTTCCTCGTAAAGTTTGCCCGCCTCAATCTCGCCCTCCACTACCGCGTCGTCAGAGGTGTAAACGTAGTAATCAATCGTCGTCTGAATCTGCTTCACCTTGAACGGCGTGAGGAAACCGTCGTTGATGCCTTCCTTGAGCGAGTAGATATAGACCGGCTCGCCGAAGTAGGCGTAGGTGTCCACGTTGTCCTTGCGCTTGGGCGTGGCGGTGAGACCGAGTTGCACGGCGGGCGCGAAGTAGTCGAGGATGTCGCGCCAGTTGCTTTCGTCGTTCGCGCCGCCGCGATGGCACTCATCAATGACGATGAAATCGAAGAAGTCCGGCGGATACTCCCCGAAATAAGGCGATGGCTGGCCGTCCTTCTTCGGCCCGCTCATGAAGGTCTGGAAGATGGTGAAGAACAGGCTGCCGTTCTTCGGCACTTTCCCTTTCTTGCGGATGTCCGCCGGCTCGATCCGCACCAGCGCGTCCTCGGGGAAAGCGGAGAAGGCATTGTAGGCCTGATCTGCCAGTATGTTGCGATCCGCCAGAAACAGAATCCGCGGCCGCCGAGTCGGTTCGCCGCTCAGGTTCCAGCGGCTGTGAAACAGTTTCCACCCAATCTGAAACGCAATGAACGTCTTGCCCGTGCCGGTGGCAAGGGTAAGTAGGATGCGCGGCTTGTTCTCGGCGATGACCTGCATCACGCGCTCGACGGCGATGTCCTGATAATACCGGCTGGGATGCGAGCCGCCCTTGTCCTCGAACGGCACGGCGGCGAAGCGGTTCCGCCACGCATCCGCCTCGGCGAAGGTCATGGCCCAGAGTTCGTCCGGTGTGGGATAGCGGGTGATTTCGCCCTCGGCTGGATGGGAGGAATGGGAGGCATGGGACATATCCACCTGGTAAATCCCCTGGCCGTTCGTGGCGTAGGCAAAGCGCACCGCCATCTTGCCCGCGTAATCCTTGGCCTGACCCACGCCTTCCGTCAGCGGTTTGTCCCACGCCTTGGCCTCGTTCACGGCCAGCTTGCGGTTGCGATAGACCAGCACGTAATCGGCGGTGAGCGCCTTGCCGCGTTTGCCGTGACCCTCGATGCGGCCCGGCGTGATGTGATATTCGCGCAGGATTTTGCTGCCCTCGACGACACCCCAGCCCGCCGCCTTCAACGCGGGATCAATGTGCTCGGCTCTGGTCTCGGCTTCGTTCACAAATCAAGGTTTTGCGGCCACCGGTGTTCGCTCGTAAAAAACTTTTCCCACGCGCTGGATGTGCTCAATCAAATCCTGGTCCGTCAACTGGTGCAAAATTGAAAGGTCGATCATGTAAGGCAGAAGCAAATCATCCAACTCGCCGATGATTTTTAGCAATTCATCGTAGCCCAACCCGTTGCCTTGAATCGTCAGATCAATGTCCGAACCGTTCTTGAAATTACCCTTGGCCCGCGAGCCATATAAAACCGCCTTCTCCACCTGCGGATGCTGTGCTAGCACGCCGCCAATCTTTTCAATCGTCTGCTCGGTTAGGCCAAAGCGGGCGGCGTTCATCTCACTTCCTTGCTCAAACTTTTCAATCGCGCCTCCAACTTAATAAATTCAGGGTAATACGATTGGCGTATGCTCGTGGCGATGCTCTCGGCGATTTTCTCGTTATAAGTGTGAACGGTGAGACCCCGACTTTTGATCATATCCATCCACGCCTCGCCGTTTTCGACCAACCCGCGCCGGAAAGCCAGTCGGAAAACGTCGCGGCTGCCGGTAAGGTTAGTTTCCCCCTGATCCTCGAACAAATCCTTCAGCGTGTTCCAAGCCAGCTCGTAGGTGTATTCAAAGCTCTGGATCAGCCCTTGTTCCTCAAACTCGTTTAGCTCCCCCCGCTCAATGAACCGCGTCAACTGCTTCAGCGCTTTCGAATAATTTTCCAGACGCTGTTTCCAGCGGATGTCTTGGTTCTTCATGGTGGATTATTCTGGTTACGTGGCCGCCAGCATAGCCAACCGCTTGGATTTGGTAAATGCGGCATTCATTTTACAGTTCTCCGGTGAAGGCTTGGTGCAGCAGCGACTTCTTCAACGCGGGATCAATGTGCTCGGCTCTGGTCTCGGCTTCGTTCATGGCTGGTCCTTCCCGCCCTCCAGGGCTTTCTTGATGTGCTTGTCAAAGTCGGATTCAAAAAGCCGATCCTGCACGATCCGGTATTTCTCAAACTCACTTTCGGCAAACGCCTTCGCCACTTCCTGGCT
>WBXJ01000036.1 GCA_008933045.1 Verrucomicrobiota bacterium | reverse complement strand
TGCCCTCCGCATCGGGTTTCAAGTGTCGTGCTAGCGCCGTCCAAGCTCCGAGGTCGTCCCACGCAAAATCTCCGTCAGCCACAACCACATTATTCGCTTTTTCTAGTAAGGCGAAATCGACGGAGATTTTTTTGATTGCCGGATATTCTTTGGCTAACACGCGGTTGAGTCGAGGAGTCCCAGCGACTTTCAACCAGCATTGACAGGCTTCTCCCAACTCCGGGCAATGCGCTTGGAGTCCCGCTAGAATCGTAGGCACCGACCAAATAAACATCCCCGCGTTCCAAAAATACTCACCGCTTTTAAGATACCCTTCCGCGGTTTCTTCGTTTGGTTTCTCAACAAACTTCTGAACCTTGGAGATCTTCGTCTGGGAAAGTTTAGTTCCGGCGGTCGGGGCCAGTGCCTCGCCGACATGGATGTAGCCGTAGCCCGTGGCAGGTTCTGTGGGCGGAATGCCAATGGTGACCATGACCTGACCTCGGCTAGCGACTTCAAACGCATCGCTCAGCACTTTCTGAAATCGCTTCGGCGAAGGAATCAAATGATCTGCCGGAAGCACCGCCATCACTCCCGTCAGGGAACGCGCTCCCACGATCGCCGCACCCAGAGCAACCGCCGCACACGTATCTCGCCCCACGGGTTCGGCGATTACATTTTCCTTTGGCAACTTAGGCAACTGGCGGCGCACCTCTGGAGCTTGAACCGTGTTAGTGATGATGTAGATGTTTTCGAGCGGAACCAACGGCAACACCCGATCTACAGCTTGCTGCAAGAACGAACGGCCACCTAGCAAGGTGATCAATTGTTTTGGCGTTTTCTCGCGGCTCACGGGCCAGAAACGCTCCCCACGACCACCCGCCATGATAATTACAAATCGATCCTGTTTTGAGTTCTTCGCTTTCATGCTTTTTGATTGTTTGCTTCTGTCTAGGACTTGATTGCTGCAACCATTGGACGCACAAACTCGACAACTTTAGTTACCAAATCCGGATCTTGACCATGAGTGGCGATCTGATTAACCACTGCGCTGCCGACTACAATCGCTTCAGCAAAAGAGGCCACGTGGCGGGCTTGCTCAGGATTTGAAATCCCAAACCCCACGGCAATCGGTAAATCAGTGTGGGCACGAATTTTCGCCGTCATGGTGCCAATATTTGTTGCGACCTCATTTTGCATCCCAGTGACACCTTCTCGTGAAACGTAGTAAATAAAGCCGCTGGCTCCTTTGGCAATGAGTTCCATCCGATCAATCGTCGTCGTGGGTGCCATCAGGTAAATGACCGAAAGCCCCGCTTTGGCCATCTGAGTTTCATAATCTCCAGACTCTTCGGGCGGTAGATCCAGAACCAGCAACCCATCCACCCCCACCGTTGCACAATCTGTAATCCATCGTTCGATCCCGTAGCGGTGTAGGATGTTGTAATACACATACAGCACAATCGGCACCTGACTTTCAAGACGGAGCCGACGGATCATCTCGAGAAGTTTTCTTGGAGTGGTGCCCGACTCCAATCCGCGCTGAGCAGCGAGTTGATTCACCAAACCATCCGCCAAAGGATCACTGAATGGCACCCCTAGCTCCACAATATCGACACCAGCCTTCTCCATACCGATTACCAATGCTTGGGTGGCCTCTAAACTCGGATCACCAGCCCCAAGATAAACCACAAATCCTTTTTGTTGGTTCTGACGCAACCGTTGAAACTGGGCACTTATTCGATTCATGTCTTATTACCATGCCAAGCTTCTCGCGGAAGCTCAAGCGGTGAGCGACGATTCGGCTTGATGGGCTTCCACCTATCGGAAGGGAAGCAGTTGCGGGTGTAATACTTAACTTGCCTACTTAGGTTTCGCCCTTCACCAAGGCTTGCTTTTCTTTGGTTCTCGTCGAATGATCCTCGTGCCGACCTTTTAGTTTTGTTATGAAAAAATCGATATTTCCCGCTAGTTTCGCTGCCTTGGCAGTCGCAGGTCTTGCTTTTTCTCATTCCAGTTTTGCTGACTGGCCCAGTTACCGCGGCCCTACGCATGATGGAAAATCGACGGAAACTGTTTCCGTCTGGCCGAGTGCAGGCCCCAAAGTCGTTTGGAAAACTCCCATGGCGACTGGTTTCAGTTCGATTACGGTAGCGAAGGGTCGTGCTTTCACCTTGGTGAGGCGAGATTTTGAAGGTGCAGCTAAGGAGACCTGTTTGGCATTGGATGCGAATACAGGTCAGGAACTTTGGGCGACACCCTTGGGCGTTGCCAAGTATGATGGCGGAGGCGACAGCGGCGAGAAGGATAACGGGGGAGGGGATGGTCCACGCTCGACTCCAACCGTGGACGGCGACTTGGTTTACATCTTGGATAGTCGTTTGAACCTAGCTTGTCTGGATGTGAAAACAGGCGCAACAAAATGGGCAAAGGATTTGTTGAAGGAACATGGCGGACAAGGTATCTACTGGCAGAATTCAGCTTCACCCGTCATTGAAGGAAACGCGCTTTTCGTTTGCGCGGGTGGTGCGAACCAATCCTTGTTGGCATTGAACAAGAAGGATGGGAGCCTCCTCTGGAAAGGTGAGAGCGACAAACCTACCCATGCTACTCCCACACTCTCCACAATTCATGGAGTGCGACAGGTTGTTTTCTTTACTCAGGCGGGGCTCGTTTCTGCTGAAGCTAAGACGGGCAAAATCTTGTGGCGTCATCCTTACCGTTTCAGTACTTCCACGGCTGCTTCACCCATTGTGGGCGGTGATATTGTGTATTGCTCTGCGGGTTATGGGGTAGGCGCGGGTGCCGCAAAAATAACAAAAAATGGTGAAACTTGGACAGCGACGGAGATTTGGCGTACCACGGGGAATGCTCTCGCCAATCACTGGAGTACGCCGGTGCTGAAAGATGGCTATCTGTATGGGATGTTTCAGTTCAAGGAATATGGTACGGGTGCCATGAAGTGCGTCGAGATTGCGACAGGGAAGGAAATCTGGTCGAAACCTAATTTTGGCCCCGGTAATGTGATCTTGGTGGGAAATAAAATTATTGTGTTAAGCGATCGAGGACAGGTGGTGTTGGTTGAGGCATCTCCGGCGGCTTATAATGAGCTCGCACGCACGCAGGCTGTTGCGGGGAAATGCTGGTCCGCACCGAGCTTGAGCGGTGGTCGCCTTTATGTTCGTAGCACCAAGGAAGGCGCTTGCCTAGAACTCACCGGAAAACTGAGCTCACGCTAGTTCTTGGTCTGAATTCTTTCGGGAACGTACGTCAAATTTATGGCTAGAACCATCATGGAGATGACGGTCGAATCCGTCAAAATGGAGTTGCCTGACACCAAGACGCTTCGTGTCACTTGGCCCCCAGATTACGAGATTGAATTCAAGACGGGACAGTTTATCACCCTCGCTTGGCCCGACACTCAGAATTACAAGCGGGCTTACTCGTTATCGTCCTGCGCTCTGGATCGGGGAGCGTTCGAGGTAACGGTTAAGCGCGATGGCAAAATGGGCACCCGTATTGTGGACTGGGCTAAGGCGGGCGACAAAATAATGGTTCTCCCTCCTGCGGGTCGTTTTCTTCCTGTCTTTGAAGAGACCAAACATTTGCTCTGCATCGCAGGCGGTTCTGGCGTGACCCCGTTTCGAGGCTTTGTCCGCGAGGCCACACTACTAAAACATCCCACGCGGATCACGATTCTCTACAGTGTCCGTACCCCGAGTGATATCATTTTCCATGATGAATTTCGGCAGCTAGAAAAAGAGAATCCGCTGGTCTCGTTTCACGTTACCTGCACCCGTTTACCCGAAGGCCACGAATGGGCGGGCCGCCGCGGAAGGATCACCGCTGAGTGGATTCGTGAACATATCCAAGATCTGAGCCAAACGGTCTTCTATGCTTGCGGACCGAACGAACTCGTCAACTCGACCGAGGCCTTGGTTCTGGAGGAATTAAAAGTCCCCAAGGAACAAATGCGGACCGAGAAGTGGGGTTGACCTCGTCCGATTTGAAGTGAGGTCAGTCTGCTTACTCTTCCCCATAAGTTATGTTGAAACGCACTCCATTGTTTGAGGCGCATCAGAAGTTAGCTGCGCGATTGGTCGAATTCGGCGGTTGGGAAATGCCCGTGCATTATACGAGCATCATGGAGGAGCATCGAGTCGTGCGCACCGCTGCAGGCATTTTTGACATCTGTCATATGGGCGAAGTGAGTATCACCGGAGCGGGGGCCTCCAGTTTTCTGAATCAGGTGCTCACGAATGATATCGCTAAACTACGCGTGGGCGAAGGTCAGTATAGCCTGATGTGCAACCCAGCAGGAGGGGTGATTGATGATCTCTACGTTTATAAACTGGGCGTTCAGGAATATCTTCTCATCATCAACGCTTCACGAATTGATGCCGATGTGCCTTGGCTGCTTCAGGAAGCGCAGAGAGACATAGGCGCGGGTGTCCTCGTGACGAACCAGAGCGAAACGCTTGGGGCGATTGCGATTCAGGGACCAACCGTCGAAAAGTTTATCGACCAATGCGTCGACACCTTTGACAGAGCACCATCAAGCCTCCTCAAAAACCAGATCACTCGCGGGGAGTTTGCTGGGCAACCCGTTTATTTGGCACGCACAGGTTACACCGGTGAAGATGGATTCGAGTTGGTGGGAGCTGCTAGCATCATGACTGATCTCTGGCAGCGTGCGTTGCAAGTAGGGCTTGTTCACGGACTCAAACCGGCGGGATTGGGTGCCCGCGACACCTTGCGCACCGAGGTATGCTACCCGCTTTATGGACACGAACTTGATGAAAAAAGGACTCCCATCGAGGCAGGTCTCGGTTTTTTTGTCAGTCTTGATAAAGGCCCGTTTAATGGTCGCGAGATTTTGGCGATGCAAAAACTTCAGGGTGCCCCTCAACGGTGTGTTGCCTTCAAGATGATCGAAAAGTCGCCGCCACCACGGCCCCATTACCGCGTGTGGTTCGACGGACAGCCTGTGGGCGAGGTGGTCAGCGGAACTCTGAGCCCCAGCCTCAATCTCGGCATTGGGATGGCGTATGTGCCGACTACAGTGGCTCAACCCGGTTCGCGGATCGAAATCGAAATTCGCGGTCAGAGGTTCGCGGCTGAGGTCGTTAAAAAACCGATTTACAGAAAAGCCAGTTGACCTCGGTGCCTTCCCTCGGTTTTATTTTGTCTATGTCGAATATTCCTTCCGATCTACGCTACGCAAAATCCCACGAATGGGTTCGTGTTGCAGGCGACCACGCCACTGTTGGGATCACTGACCACGCCCAGCACGAGTTGACCGATGTGGTTTTTGTGGAACTGCCACAAGTCCACCGAATCGTTAAGGCGGGTGAAGCTTGTGCAGTTGTGGAGTCCGTCAAAACTGCGAGTGATATTTACTCCCCCGTGAGTGGTCAAATCGTCGAAATCAACGCCGCGCTGTCGAACAATCCCGGCTTGGTCAACACGGATCCGTTTGGAGACGGTTGGTTTTACAAAATCAAACTTTCGGACGCGGCTGAACCCGAAGCAATGCTGGCAGCGGAAGCTTACGGCAAACAAGTTCAGGGTTGAATCAGGCGTAGTGGATGTGACTGGAACAGGGCGAATGCGGTTCGGTTCAGGCGTAGGTTTTGATACTGTGATCTTATGATTTGGAACTGGTTGCGATCCTTGGCACCGCTGTTGCAGCCGGTTGGTTTTCTCTGGCTGATTGTCACGGTGGGACTGATCCTTTGTCTCTACCGCAAACACTGGGGATCTGCGGGACTCACTTGTTTCCTGAGTTTGAGCATCTATCTGATAGGAGCTACTTCGCTTCCCGTTGATCTGCTTTGCAGTCTTGAATCTCCTTACGCCACGAACCGAATCACCAACCTACCCAAGGCTGATGCCATCGTGATGCTAGGGGGTGTTTTGAGACCTTCTAAGAATGACACTTTCGGCTTCAATCTCGGCTCTGCGGCCGATCGTGTATTGACCGCTGCTGAGTTATGGAGAGAACGTCGCGCGCCGATCCTGGTTCTAGGCGGTGGCGAGGCTAGCCTGACTCCCGCACAAAGTTTCGGTGAAGGCAAACTGCTCGAGCGTTGGCTTGGTGTGGAGCAGGTTCCAGCGGGTGCGATCATCTCGTTAAAACCCAGCCTTACGACGGTCGAGGAAGCTCAGCAGGTGAGGGACTTGGTCAACCAACACAAATGGCAGCGCGTTTTACTCGTCACCTCAGCAGCCCATATGAGGCGAGCTGAAGCCTTGTTTGTTCAAATGAAAATCCCCGTCGTTCCTGTCCCTTGCGATTTTGAGGGTCTCACGGCTCGAGAAAACGAGACATCGAATTGGCTTCCTCGTTACGAGGGATTCGTGTTGCTGAGCCGTTATCTCCACGAGTTTGTCGGGTGGTATGTCTATCGGGCGCAAGGTCTCGTCGGTGCAGAACCTCCCGGGCCTGCCAAGGGTTAACTCCTCAGCTAATCGAGAACATCTGTTTGATGCCGAATTTATCGACTCGTTTGCGTAAAGTCGCTCGAGTGATCCCCAGCATTTTAGCCGCTTGCACTTGGTTTCCCTTCGTTTCGGCCAACGCTTGAATGATCAACTCTCGTTCCACCGCTGGGATAATTTTGAGCTGAGTATCCTTGCGTGCCCAAGAAAAAAGCAGGCGAGAAAGCGAAACTAAATCCGTCGGCCCATCGGAGGGGGCACCGATGCCGGAACCTGAGGTGAGGCCCGAAGCAGCGATGGATTCAACCACCGGCAGGGTTACTGCGGTGGGAGATGCTGCAGTTGGCAACCGTCGTGTAGTGATCTCCAACGGGATATCTCCTTTGAGAATTGCATCACCCTTCGCAACTACCATTGAGCGATGGATCACGTTCTCCAACTCCCGAACATTTCCAGGCCAATGGTAACTTTCAAAAATTGAGATCACCTCGCTCGAAATTGATTTGGGAGTTTGCTTTTGTAGTTGCGCGAACTTACGGAGAAAATAATTGACCAATAAATGAATGTCCTCCCGCCTTTCACGCAACGCCGGCATCTGGATGCGGACGACATTCAGCCGATAGAAAAGGTCCTCGCGAAACTCCCGCGCAGCCACCGCCTGCTCGAGGGGCTTGTTAGTAGCTGCGATCACTCGCACATTCACTTTTACGAGGCTATTACCTCCGACGCGTTCAAAAGCACCATTTTGCAACACCCTCAAAATCTTAGTCTGAGTTGGCAACGACATGTCCCCGATTTCATCGAGGAAAATTGTTCCACCATTGCATTGTTCGAACTTACCCACCCGTTGAGTATTAGCTCCTGTAAAAGCGCCTTTCTCGTGACCGAAAAGTTCACTCTCCAACAGATTCTCGGGAATGGCCGCGCAATTAATCGCTAAAAACGGTTTATCGGATCGTTGTGAATTGTGGTAGATCGCGCGTGCCACCAATTCCTTGCCCGTGCCCGATTCACCCGTGATCAAGGCGGTGGCGTCCGATCCCGCCAGTTGCCCGATCAGCTTGAACACTCGTTGCATCGCTTCACTTCGGCCGACGACACCGACCTCGTAATCCTCGCTCTCCAACAGAGGTCGAAATGAAACGACGTGCTTCATGTCGTGAGCCGCTTTGAGTGCTGCAAAGACGATCTCTTTCAACTTCGGCACGTCAAACGGTTTGAGGAGATAATCGTAAGCCCCATACTTCATCGCCTCGATTGCGGTCTGAGTCGTACCGTAGGCGGTCATCATGATGACAGGCAATTTGGCATCGATTTGCCGTAACCGACGCAACGTTTCCAATCCGGTAATGCCTCCCATGCGAACATCCATGAGCACCAGATCAGGCCGGAGCTTTGGAATCAATTTCAGCGCCTCCTCACCGCTGTCCGCAGTCGTGAGTTCAACTTCAGGTGAATCAAAAATTCGCCGGAATGAATACTGCACGTCTTTTTCATCATCAACTAGAAGCAACTTATCCATGATCGTGCCAAGGTAACCAACAGTTCAAAAAGTCGATACTCACTTAATCAGAATCCGCGAATTGCACCAAACGATTTGTTCCACCCTAAGAGTCGCCTTGACCGTGTGCCATGATGTGGTTATCTCTTTCTCATCTTGCATTTCCGAAAACCTGAGCGAGTTTTGAGGCGTATTGATAAGTCTCAGACTATCCAGCAGTTCGTGAGTAATACCGATCATACTTTGTTCCTAGACATGAGACAGTTACAATCTGAAGAACCAACCTGCATGCAACGTCTTAATGAGATGGTTTCAATGATTTCAAAAACCGTTCAGTTCGTAAGGAAAACCGCATTATCATTCGTTGCGATTACGGTGCTGGCTTCCGTTTTTTTTACGTCCCTTCCTGTTGCTGCCGCCGAGATTAACGCGACTTCCGCGCAAATTGAGTTTTTCGAGTCTAAAGTCCGCCCGATCCTTGTTGATCACTGCTACACCTGTCATAGTCAGAAATCCGAAAAGCTCAAAGGCGGACTACTTCTAGACACCCGTGAGTCTACGCTCAAAGGAGGGGATACGGGCCCTGCGGTGGTTCCTGGTGACCTCGACAAATCCCTCCTGATACAAGCGGTGCGTTACCTCAAAGAGGACGTGCAGATGCCTCCCAAAAAACAGGGAAAACTCAGCGACTCGCAAATCGCTGATCTGGAGGCTTGGGTCAAGATGGGGGCACCCGATCCTCGGACTGGAACGAACCTCGCTTCCAATAAGCAGGATACTTCAAAAAAACATTGGGCATTCCAACCGCTCAGGGGTCCGGTGGTGCCCAAGCCCGCGAACTCTCAATGGGTAGCGAATCCGATTGACGCATTCATTCTTGCGAAGCTCGACCAGAATCGCTTGAAGCCCTCACCGAAAGCCGATCAACGCACGTTGCTGCGCCGCATCAGTCTTGACCTGACGGGGCTTCCCCCAACGCCCGCCGAGATGGATCGGTTTCTCACCGACTCTTCTAGCGACGCTTACTCTCACGTCATTGACCGACTTCTGGCCTCGCCCCAGTATGGCGAACGATGGGCTAGGCACTGGCTCGATATCGCACGCTATGCGGATACAAAAGGTTATGTTTTTGAGGAGGAGCGCCGTTACCCCTATGCTTATACCTACCGCGATTATGTTGTTCGTTCCTTCAATAACGACCTACCGATCGATCGTTTTTTCATCGAACAACTCGCTGCGGATCTTCTCCCGCTGGGCGACGACAAGCGTCCGCTCGCAGCCCTAGGTTTTCTCACGTTGGGTCGCCGATTTTTGAATAACCAACCGGACATTATCGACGACCGTATCGATGTCACGACACGTGGCTTGATGGGGATCACCGCCGTTTGCGCCCGATGTCACGACCACAAATATGATCCTATTTCCATCAAGGATTATTATTCGCTCTACGGTGTTTTTTCGAGCAGCCACGAACCCAGTGAAAAGCCACTCTTGGGCACGGCTTCGTTGCCTTTGGAATACCCCGAATACGTCAAAGCCAACGCGGCCGCCGAGAAAGCCTTCGATGATCATGTTCGCACCAAGGAACTTGAGTCGTTGAGCCAGCATCGAGAGCGCACGGGTGATTACCTTCTCGCAGCAGTTGATTCGACTCGGCTCGCTGACAAGGGTAAGACCGAGGAACTCGCGAAGGAACGCAAACTTGGCCCCATGCTTGTCCGACGTTGGGTTGATGCGTTGCCCAAACTGAGCGTTGCGGATCATCCAATTTTTGGTCCGTGGCAGGCACTTTCTGCTTTGTCGGAAACCGATTTTGCCAGCAAAGCTCAAGCAACACTCGACCAAGCCTTAGGCAAAAAGGAAGTCAATCCCGTGGTGGCCGCAAGCTTACGAGTCGGGACAAATACGCTCGGTGCACTCAAGGATTTCGCTACGCGTTACAACGACCTTTTCAAAACGCTCAATAAAGCTTGGGTTGAGACATACAAAGAAGCCCGGCCGACGAAGGATAAATTTGACGAAGCTCCCCGAGAGGTTGTGCGGCAGTTTCTCTACGCCGACACTTCACCATTCGCGATTTCAGCGGGTGAAATTCAACAACTATTTCCCACGCCCGACATTCAAAAGAAACGCGCTTTGCGGCGCAAGGTCGAGGAAATCGATGCAACGCATCCAGGTTCGCCTCCCCGCGCCATGGCGATGGCTGACAATAAAAACCCAGATAACCCTCATGTTTTCGTGCGCGGCAGCCCACACAACCTTGGCCCTGAGGTGCCTCGCCAGATGCTGGAGGTCATCGTAGGTCCCGACCGCAAACCCTTCACTAAGGGTAGCGGACGGTTGGAAATGGCGGAGTCCATCGTTCACCCTCAAAACCCATTAACCGCGCGTGTTTTTGTGAACCGCATTTGGTTGGCTCATTTTGGAAGCACTTTTGTCCGCACTCCGAGCGATTTCGGTCTCCGCTCAGACCCTCCATCTCATCCCGAACTGTTGGACTATCTAGCGGCTCGCTTTATAGAGGAAGGATGGTCACTGAAAAAACTCCACAAGCTGATACTCCTTTCAAACACCTACCAGCAGTCCAGCGACGACAACGCCGCTTATTCTCAGATTGATCCAAATAATAATTTGTTCTGGCACATGGGCCGTCGCCGGCTTGAATTTGAAGCTCTTCGCGATAGCCTGATTGCGGTTACGGGCAAGCTCGACTTGAAATCTGGGGGTCAACCCGTCGAACTGATCAACAAAACAGATGTGGATCGCCGCACAATTTACGGTTTTATCGATCGTCAAAACCTGCCCGGTTTGCTGCGCACCTTCGACTTTGCCAGCCCCGATACCACCAGCCCCCAACGCTTTCAGACGACAGTGCCCCAGCAAGCGTTGTTCATGATCAACAGCCCATTCGTTGTGGCTAAGGCTCGTGATTTGTTGGCCCGCCCGGATGTTGCCGGTGTCGAACGACCGAAGGAGAAAGTCAAAGCACTTTACCGCGTTGCTTTTCAACGAGAGCCTGAGAATGATGAGATCAGTTTAGCTCTGAAATACATCAACACTCAAGGCAAAATCCCTCCTAAAGAACAGTCACTTTTTGCATGGCAATATGGCTATGGAACCTTTGATACGAATCTCAATCGCGTCACATCCTTCACTCACCTGCCGCATTTCACGGGTGAATCTTGGCAAGGAGGATCCAAGGTGCCTGATAAAACTCTTGGCTATGTCTTACTTAACAAGGACGGCGGGCATGCGGGGAATGATCTTTCTCATGTCACCATCCGCCGTTGGATTGCACCGCGTGATTGCTTGGTGAACATTCGCTCCTCTCTCAAACACGATTCTGAAGCGGGCGACGGGGTGACGGGACTGGTTCTATTGCGGGGCGAGAAGATCATCAAAAGGGAAGTAGTCAAACACGACAAGCGTGAGATGAAGATGGAGCAAGTCCTAGTAAAATCTGGTGAGACGCTTGATTTTGTAGTGCTTTGTGGTGCCGATAATAATTCAGATGCGTTCACTTGGAACCCGGTCATCAGCACTCAAGTGGATCCTAAGGACTTGTCTGCAACCACTGAATGGAACAACCGCGAAGATTTCAGTGGCCCCAAGGAATCCCACAAACCACTCAATGCTTGGGAGAAGTATGCCCAAACATTACTGATGTCGAACGAGTTGGTCTTTATTGATTAATTAAATACATTCGGGGAGCTTGCTCCGTGCGGGTGGTCTGCCTATGAAAAAAAACCTCAAATCCGACATTCCCCGCAAAACCATCTACCGATTGTCTGTCTACTTGCGTTGCTTGCAACGGCTGAAGGTTAATAAAATCCGCACAGTTTCCAGCGAAGCATTGGCGAAAGCGGCTCAGGTGAAATCGACTCAGTTGCGGAAAGATCTGACGTATTTCGGACAGTTTGGGACGCGCGGGCTGGGTTACGATGTCGAACAGTTGAGTGTGATGATGGGGGATCTTCTAGGGACGACTAGCTTGCAGCCGGTCATCCTAGTGGGGGTCGGGAATTTGGGGCTCGCCTTACTTTCTTACCACGGCTTCGAACAGGAAGGGTTTGAGATCATCGCGGCGTTTGACTCAGATTCGCAACGCAAACGAACCAAGTGCCGCATCCCTATCTTTCCAATGGAAGACTTGGCACAAATGATTGCCGATCAGGGGGTAAAGATGGCAATTTTGACTGTGCCCGCTCCCGAAGCTCAAGAAGTTGCCAATCAATTGATTGGACATGGGATCGTAGGTATTTTGAATTTTGCTCCGATTATGTTACACGTGCCTGAGGAGGTCATGGTGAACAATGTCAACCTTGCGATGGAGTTGGAGAACTTAAGCTACTTCATTCAACAATAGTGCGATGAAACCGCTACCATTTCTACCCTCGACTCGGCGTGAATTCTTGCAACGTTGTGGAATGGGAATGGGGGCAGTCGGGCTGGCGGGAGTGATGTCAAACTTTGCTCAAGCCGACGACCTTCATCCACTGGCTTCACGCAAGTCACCGTTCCCTGCTAAGGCGAAACGCGTCATTCACTTCTTTCTGAATGGCGGTCCATCGCATGTCGATACGTTCGATCCTAAACCAGCCCTGACGCGTTACGACGGCAAACCGTTGCCGATGGAATACATCCGTACGGAGCGAAAAACGGGTGCTGCTTTTGCCTCCCCATTTAAATTTCAGAAGTACGGACAAAGCGGCCTTGAGATCAGCGAATTATTCCCAAAAATCGCCGCGCACGCAGATGATCTGGCGGTAATTCGGTCGATGCAAGCGAACGTTCCGAACCATGAGCCTAGCCTGATGCTGATGAACTGCGGGGATGCCGTGATGAGTCGTCCGAGCGTCGGTTCCTGGGTCACCTATGGGCTTGGGACGGAAAACCAGAATTTGCCTGGGTTCATCGCGATGTGTCCGGGAGGATACCCGATCAAGGAGGCGGAGAATTGGCAATCAGGTTTTTTACCCGGCGTCTATCAAGGAACTTTTATTGACAGCCAACACACGCAGTTGGAGAAACTCATCGAAAACATTCGAAATAACCGCACCTCTCTCAAAGCCCAACGTGTGCAACTCGATTTGGTCCACGCGCTCAACGAACAGCATCAAAAATCGAGGGCAGGGGATCCACGTTTGGAGGCACGAATTCAATCGTTTGAACTAGCTTATCGGATGCAGATGGAGGCGGCAGACGCCTTCGACCTCAGTAAGGAACCGGCACCTATCCGCGAGCGCTACGGTTCAGGAGTACACGCGAGGCAAACACTGATTGCAAGGCGGCTTCTGGAACGCGGGGTGCGATTTGTGCAGTTGTGGCACGGGGCCAGTCAGCCCTGGGATCATCACTCCGACATTACTGAGCATGCCAAGCTCGCGAAGGAAATTGATCAACCGATCGCCGCGTTGATGGAGGATTTAAAACAACGCGGGATGTTCGAGGATACGTTGATCATCTTTGGCGGAGAATTTGGACGAACCCCGGTGGTGGAATTATCCTCAGCGGGAAAGCCAACCAAGGGACGGGATCATAATCCTTTCGGATTCTCAATGTGGATGGCGGGTGGAGGAGTCAAGGGCGGGTTGGCTTACGGGGCGACAGATGAGTTCGGATTTCGTGCCGTCCAAGATGTGGTCCATGTGCATGATCTCCACGCGACAATCCTGCATTTGCTTGGTTTCGACCACGAAAAATTTACCTACCGTTACGCAGGTCGAGATTTTCGCCTGACGGATGTCAGCGGTAATGTTATTAAGGGGTTACTCGCATGAACGATTTGATGAAAATAATTTTCCTAACCCTTTGCTTGGGAATCACCACTGTTTCGGCAGCGACCGCCCGAGAGCGATCTCAGGAACTCCTGATTCAAGCGATGGAAGTCCAACGTAAAGGGTTAGTTGGCTCGGCTCAGGAATTAATGACCAAGGCAACTGAGGCTGATCCGACCAACCCAGCGGCATGGTTGCAGCGAGGACTCTTGCATCAATTGAAGAGTGAGCATGCGGAGGCGATCAAGAATTTTGACAAAGTTGTGACACTCGATCCCAAGTCCGTCCTCGGGTGGGAATGGCGTGGAGAGGAACGCTACAAACTCGGACGAGTCGAGGAGGCACTGGCAGACTTTGATAAGGTCCTGGAACTCCAGCCCCAGATGAAACCGCAGCATTGGCAGCGCGGTATCGCACTTTATGATGCAGGAAGGTTCAAGGAGGGGCGTGAACAATTTGAGTCGCATCAAAATGTGAATCCGAATGATGTGGAAAATGCCGTTTGGCATTTCCTCTGCGTCGCACGGGCTGATGGAGTTGAATCCGCCCGCCGTGCGTTAATTCCGATCCAAGGCGACGGTCGAGTACCGATGGCTCAAGTCCACAATCTCTTCGGAGGTAAAGGCACTGCCCAAGAAGTCATCGATGCATCGCAGAAAACGGGAACCACCGACGAAGTTCGGAAGGATCGATTGTTTTATGCTTACCTTTATCTCGGGCTCTATTACGAAGCTACAGGGGAGAAACCTCGAGCGTTGGATTATCTTAAAAAGTCCACCACCGACTATGCTCAGGATCACTACATGGGCGACGTGGCCCGAGTCAGATTCCAGAAACTTTCAGCACCGAAATAGCCTCACAGACCCGTTGAGTTCTCTGTTCCGAATACCACAAACAGCAATCATACGAGAGCGCAACTTTTCGTTCCCTTGAATGTGGTTGCTTGTCTTCCTGCGAGGCTTGGTATAGGGTAAGAATGTCTTTTAACGTATCATGAGTCCTCAAGCGTCTGCTCGACTGATTGGTGTCGCCATCTTAATTTTTTGCGTGGCTATTATGGCCTCCTCAGGCACCTATGTGGTGCCCCCCGGCGAACGTGGGGTGGAGGTGACCATGGGCCGAGTTTCACCCGCTTTCAAACCCGAAGGCTTTGGTCTAAAGGTGCCGTTTATCACCGCGATCCATCCGACCTCTGTCCGCCAACAAACCTCGGAAGATCATGCGGAATGTTATTCATCCGATCTCCAGCAGATTAAAATTGATCTGCGTGTGTTATTTCGGATTCCAGAATCGTCCGTCGTGAAGCTGTTTCAAGATTATTTCGGTAATACTTTCGAGAGTCTGGTGGCACCTCGCGTGCACGAGGCTCTGAAGGAAGTAGCAGCGAATTCGAGTGCCGAGCAGATCGTGAAGAACCGCGAGCAGATCAAGACGCGGGCCTTAGAAATCGCCCGCCGCAAGGTCGGAACCCTCTTGGTAATTGAGGATATCGTTATCCAGAATATCGCGCTGACCAAGGAGCTTGAGCATGCAATCGAAGCCAAAATGGTTCAGGAGCAAGAAGCGGAGAAGTCCAAGTATTTACAGCAACGTGTGCAAATCGAGGCCGACACGACAGTGATCAAGGCCAAAGGTGAGGCTGAGTCGATTATCATTCGAGGCGAGGCTTTGCGGAAGAACCCCGCTTTCGTGGATTTGCAGGTTGTGGACAAATGGGATGGGATAACGCCTATGATCATTGGCGGAGGAGATCAGGTCATGCTCACGACGCAGGATATCGCACGGTACAGAGACGTCAAAACTAACACTCCAACTTCCCAGATCAAATTGCCCGTCGCACCTCGCTCCAACTCTCGCTGAAAATTATGAGCCCATTCTCTCTCAATAAACTCATCGGCGTCGGGATACTTATTTTCGTTCTGGTGCTCGTCGCTTCCTCCACGACCTATATCATCGATCCTGGAAATCGTGGTATCAAGGTGACATTAGGAAAAACCTCCGGTCAATTTTTACCGGAAGGCTTCGGATTTAAGGCCCCCTTTGTGACGGATATCGTTCCCATCAACATTCGTCAACGCACTCGATCTGTGCGGGCAGATTGCTTCTCCTCCGATCTTCAGCAGGTGATCATGGAACTGCGCGTTATTTATCGTGTGCCAGAGGGTTCAGTTGTGCAGATTTACCGCGAATTTTCAGGTGATCCTTTCGATAGTCTCATCGCGCCACGCGTGCAGGAAGCGATCAAGGAAGTCAGTGCTTTGCTGACGGCTGAACTCCTCGTAAAGAAACGTGAAGAGATCAAGCAAAAGACGATGGCGGCGGCGAAATTAAAAATTGGATCGTTACTGATCGTGGAGGATGTAGTGATTCGTGATATCGTGCTCTCGGCGGAGTTGGAACGTGCCATCGAAGCCAAGATGGTTGCCGAGCAGCAGGCCAGTCAAGCACGCTTTACTCAGATCCAAACAAAGACCGAAGCTGAAACGGCAGTCATCAGTGCTCGGGGTGAAGCTGAAGCCATCCGAGTCCGGGGCGATGCTCTCCGGCTCAGCCCGTCATACTTGCGCTGGAAAATTGTGGATCGCTGGCTCGGTCGATCTCCCATGGTCGTTCCTGAATCAGCGAATAGAAACGGAGCTGAGCTTCTGCTTCCATTGGGTCCTGTCGATTCCATCGTCTCCCCATGAGTCCCCGCCAACGCTCTCTGATTCAGGCCTCCATTCTCGTGGGGGTTGTAGCAGTGTTGGTGGCAATCTTCCCAAGTGCTTACGTTTTTGTCGAAATGGCCGCGCGTGAGCTTCGATATTTTTGGTGGTTGGCACTCCTTCTGGCATTGGCTTGTTGGCTGATTTGGGGCTTCGGTCGCGAGCGGAAGTAGATGGGTTTTCTCAACCGGAGCTCCGTTTGAGTCCGAGGGTTCGCTTGCCGCCAAATTAGTTCAAAAACCTTTCCCAACAAAAACTCATTTCTATTGACATAACCCCGGAAAGTAATAGAACGGTTGTAAGAACCTTGAATCATGCGCTTCTTGTGCACCGGAATGGTGACGCAGGGTTGAAGTGACTCGATTAAGAGAAATAAGAATTAGACAGTCAACATGCGGATTG
>WBXJ01000035.1 GCA_008933045.1 Verrucomicrobiota bacterium | reverse complement strand
TCTTTCAATGACACCACAATGTTAGCTGAGGCTGATCACGGTTTTCTCTTTCGTTCACCGGATTCCATCCAAAAACAGTTCCCCCAATTTGAAGCACTAGAGGAGTATGGTGAGCTGTTGGCTAAGATCAAACAGGCACTCTGAAGCTAAGTGGCATCAAGCGTTATTCCGATTTGGACTCCCGCAGCGTGAGATCGCGTAACGCATCTTTGAGGTTCTTACCCTCATAGAGCATGGAATAAACTTCCGAGATGATGGGAACCTCCACTCCATGTTTGGCTGCTAATTGCCAAGCAGCACGTGCGGTGGGATAACCTTCAGCAACAGTTTTTGTAGACTCCAAAATGTGTTGGATGGACTCGCCTCTTCCAAGCCGTTCGCCAAAACTACGGTTACGACTCAGTTTTGAAAAACAAGTCACCGTGACATCACCCAGGCCACTCAATCCAGAAAATGTATCCGGCTGTGCGCTGCAGGCCACTCCAAGCCGGCGCATTTCCACAATCGCTCGAGTGATGAGTGCAGCCTTCGCATTATCACCCAACCCCAGCCCGTCGCAAACCCCAGCACCAATCGCGATGACGTTTTTTAACGCACCCGCGAGCTCCACTCCACGCAGATCACTGCTAGTGTAAACTCTGAAATAAGGGCGATGAAAAAGGTTTTGAATTTCCAGACTCAGTGCCAAAGTTTCGCTCGCCGCCACCACAGCCGTGGGGATTTTTAGTGCAACTTCCATCGCTAAGGTGGGCCCAGAAAGTGCCGCAACCGGTGCGTCAGGAACACACTCCCGCAGCACGGATGACATGGTCAACCCAGTATTAAATTCGATGCCTTTAGTCACAGAAATCAGAGGAACGTTCAACCCCTTCAACTCGGTGCCAATCTCGCGCATGGCCTTGGAAGGCACTGCCAGCACAATAAAGTTTGCGCCTCGAACGGCCTCCTTGAGATCGGTCTCGAATCTGAGATCCGAAGGGATGGGCACCCCGGGTAGATAGGATCGGTTCTCGCCAGCACTGCGAATTTCTTCCAGAAGTTGAGCGCGATGTCCCCAAAGCGTTACCGAATGATTTCCGCTTCGCAAAACAATCGAGAGTGCCGTGCCCCACGCTCCAGCTCCTAAGACAGTGACTTTCATCAGTTTAATGGGGGATTTTTTTCTTCGAAATAAAACGACTTTCAGTACCGTTGAGGAGTCGCTGAATGTTTGCTTGATGCTTGTAAATGGCCAGTGCTGAAAACACCGACGTCAGCACAATCATCCCGTTAGTTCCTCCGCAGAACCAAACCGAAAAAGGCAAAATCAACGCGGCAACGAGTGAGGCTACTGAGACATAACGGGTGATTAAAAAAACAAGGATCCAAGTTCCCAACGCCCATGCGAGGCCGAGAGGAGTGAGTGCGAGCAAAACACCTGCGGAGGTTGCGATGCCCTTGCCACCCTTGAACTTTAACCAACAAGTATAGTTGTGACCGAGGATCACACAGAGACCGGCCAACATTCCTTGGCTCTCTAACGGTGCGGTTGCAAATAATTCAGGTAAAACTCGAACCGCAAGAAATCCTTTTAGCGCATCGGCCAATAAAACCAAGGTGCCTGCAGTTTTTCCGAGCACCCGAAAAGCGTTTGTCGCACCGATATTTCCGCTGCCAACCTTGGTAATATCCACACCCCGAGCCCTCGCCACGAGAAACCCAGAAGGAATGGAGCCTAGCAAATAAGCCCCGACCGCAATTAAAAAATTTACCCACTCAATCACATTCAGAACATACGGAGAGACCTGATCGAATTCCAGAACAACTCGATCCCAACAGTCGGGGCTAATAAAACTCAGCACGTCAGAGAGTTGGCAAACGTCCCGTTTACTGATAGTTCTTTGGCCGATGAAATCTCGACGTGAGTTTATTGGAACCCTAGCTACGGCTGGAGCGGTTGTCACCTATGTCGGTGGATCGTCCAGTAGGGGTGCTACCGAACGAAAAATCAAACTGGGTATCGATAATTTCGCAGTGCGTGCGATGAATTGGAAGGCAGACGCACTCATTGATTATGCGGCGAAACTCAAAACAGATTCGTTACTCATTTCTGATTTAAACGCATTCACGAATCACGAAGAGTCTTACCTCAAGGGGCTCCGTAAAAAGGCAGCAGACCTTGGGTTACAAATTCAATTAGGAACTTGGAGTATCTGTCCAACCTCCAAGACCTTCAAAAAAGACTGGGGCACAGCGGAGGAACATTTGGCACTCGGCATACGGATGGCACACACTCTGGGATCCCCAGTCATTCGCGTGGTCTTAGGCTCGGGCGAGGATCGGAAATCAGCGGGGGGAATCGAGGCTCGAATCGAGGATACGGTCAAAGTGTGTCAGAAACTTAAAACACAAGCGGTCGATGCCGGAGTAAAAATCGCAGTGGAAAATCACGCCGGCGACTTGCAGTCATGGGAACTGGTCCAACTGATCACAGCCGCTGGAAAAGATTTCGTTGGTGCGAACATGGACTCTGGCAACGCGACCTGGACGTTGGAAGATCCGATGACCAGTTTAGAAATTCTCGGCCCTTATGCTTTAACCACTAGCTTGCGAGATTCAGCAGTTTGGGAATCAGAGAAAGGTGCAACCGTCCAATGGACAGCAATGGGAGAAGGCACAGTGGACATGAAAGCCTACTTCAAACGGTTTGCGGAATTGTGCCCCAATGTTCCCGTTCACGTTGAGACGATTTCGGGATTTAACCGCGAGATCCCGTATCTTGACCCCGGATTTTGGACGACATTCCCTAAAGCCCGTGCTTCCGATTTTGCTAAATTTGTCGCCCTCGCTAAAAAAGGCAAGGCACGCGCACCTCACCAACACCCGCCGGGTAGTGACGGAAAATTGGCGGAGCAAGAATACCAGCAAGCCGAGATCGAGCGGAGCATCAAGAATTGTAAAACACTCTTCGGTCTCGGTGAAAAAAGCTGAGCAAGAAACCGCATTTTAAAATTATGAAGCTAAGAAATTTCATCCAGTTCGGCACGATGGTGCTCGTCGCGTTAGGCACTCTTACGGTTCAAGGCCAAGATCAGAGCTTTAAAGTGGGTGAGTTCAATTTTAAAACTCCCTCAGGTTGGAAATGGATTTCAGGGGAGACAGGGATGCGGAAAGCACAGCTTGCGTTTACTGACGAAAAAACAGCGGAAAAAGCTGAGGTTGTATTCTACCACTTTGGTGCCGGGCAGGGCGGCACCGCCAAGGCGAATGTGGATCGGTGGCTCGGTCAATTTCAAGAACCTCGCGAGAAACTCAACGCCAAAGTAGAGCCAAAGAAAATCGGCAACGGTCAGGTTACTTTTGTCCAAGCAGAAGGGACCTATCTGAGCGGAATGCCCGGTGGCCCGAAGACCGCTGTGCCGAATGCAAAATTGCACGGAGCCATTGTTGATGGAGCCGATGGCAACGTGTTCATCCGGATGACAGGCCCAAAGTCAGTCGTTGAAAAAGCAGCATCCGCATTCACCCAGATGGTTGAAGCCCCGCTCAAACAATGAAGTCCAGAGGGATTATTTAGCAACCTCTGGCTTCGAGGAAAACTCGGTGCCAAAATTTCTATCGCCGTCGTGAGCTGGGTTGGTTATCTCAAGGAATGCATCCATTTTTTTCGTGCCTAACAATTGCTCTGACGCTTGGCGCCTCGACATTATTGGCCGCCCCTCCGCGTGCCTTGCCCGTGGGTCAACTTCCGAAGGACATCCGTCTCGAGCCATTGAAGGATCTCAACGGCTACTTTCCATTCACGCCTCCTGTAACCACTGAAGATTGGTCGCGGCGTTCTGCCGAAATTCGCACAAATTTACTCGTTTCATTGGGGCTTTTCCCAATGCCCACCCGTCACGCGCTCAATCCCGTCATTCATGGTCGTATTGATCGAGGTGATTACACGGTTGAGAAAGTTTATTTCGAGAGTTGGCCCGGCTTCTACGTCACCGGCAATCTTTACCGACCCAAAACCAAGGGCGGACGTCATCCGGGTGTGCTTTTCCCACACGGACACTGGGACAACGGTCGCTTCTATGATTTGGGTCCCGATGGCATCAAGCAAGAGGTCGCTTCAGGTTCGGAAAAATATATGGAGGGCGGCCGCAGTCTCTTGCAAGCTCTCCCGGTGCAACTGGCTCGTATGGGTTGCATTGTTTTTCAATACGACATGCTGGGCTACGCCGATAGTCAGCAAATATCTATGGGGGTCGCCCATCAGTTTTCAAAGCAGCGACCCGAGATGAACACGGTTGAAAACTGGGGGTTGTTCAGCCCTCAAGCTGAGGCACATCTCCAAAGCATCATGGGGCTTCAAACTTGGAACTCGATCCGCGCGCTCGATTTTCTCGAGACCATCCCGGAGATTGATCAAACTCGAATTGGAGTGACGGGTGCCAGCGGAGGGGGAACTCAGACATTTATTCTGGCCGCGATTGATCCCCGTCCCGCCGCAATATTTCCCGCTGTCATGGTATCCACAGGGATGCAGGGCGGGTGTACCTGCGAAAATGCCTCACTCCTGAGGGTTCACGCCGGTAATGTTGAGATCGCCGGGGTTTTCGCTCCCAAACCAATGGCCATGACCGCCGCAGATGATTGGACTAAGGAAATGTCCTCGAAAGGTTATCCCGAACTTCAAAAACTTTATCAACTCCTCGGCCATCGAGAAAATGTTCACCTCGCAGCCCATCTCCAGTTTGGCCATAATTACAACTACCCCAGCCGTGCGGATATGTATCAATGGTTCAACCGCCATTTACGAATTGGGGCACCCGAGCCTATCGTCGAACCGGATTATCAGCGCCTCTCCCGCGAAGAAATGACCGTTTGGGATGCGCAACATCCTCAACCCGCCAGTGGAGCCGATTTTGAGCGACGCCTACTGCGTGAAATGCACGACGATTCCCAAAAATCACTCGCGAATGATCGGACACTCTCGGTCGCTCGCAACGCTTGGTCCGTTCTCATCGGTCGCAATTACGACAGCGCGGGGGTCGTTGAATGGAACCGAACGGCGAAAGTAGACCGTGGTTCCTTCATTGAAATGCCCGGCACTCTCCGTAACACCACCTATGCCGAGGAGGTGCCTGTGCTTTTCCTTTACCCCAAAAACTGGAACGGAAGCACAGTCCTTTTTCTTCATCCCGAAGGCAAGAGTGGCATTTATTTAGCCGATGGCAGCCTCCGACCCGAGGTTCAGAAATCCTTGGATGAAGGATCCACCGTGGCAGGAATTGATCTATTGAGCCAAGGCGAATTCTTAGCAACAAATGAAACTTTCACGACAACTCGTAAGGTGAACAACCCTCGCGAAGCCCCTTCCTATACCTTTGGTTACAACGCATCTGTTTTCTCCCAGCGCGTCCACGACATCCTGACATTCGTCCGCTACGTGCGCACACAGCACGAACCTCCCACTAAAAAACTTTCTCTCGTCGCGCTCGACGGCACAACTCCCCTCGCTGCGGCAGCTCTCGCGTTGCCCCGGACACCAGTCGATGCCTCAGTTCTGCCTCCAACGGACTTTCGTTTTGGTCAACTGTTGGATTATCGTAGCCCGCAGTTTCTTCCCGGAGCCGCTAAGTACGGCGATGTTCCCATGCTTCTTCGGCTCGCAAAAACCGCTTCTGGCCAGTAACTTTACGATTAAATTCTATCGTTCACGGATTTTCTTCCAGTTAATCCATGACTTCTGCACGGCAAGCTGACATGATCCCAGTCGCTGGTGAAATTTGGACTGCCTTGGCGTGACTGAGATGTCCGAAGTATTGGGGCTGAATTTTCAAATTTCTCCGGATGAGTAGTTTCTATGAGCGAACATATTGAAGTTGAAGGTCGCGTTCTCGCGGTGCTTGCCGGAACCATGTTCCGTGTCGAACTGGACAATAAGCACCCTGTCCTTGCGACTATCTCCGGCAAGATGCGCAAGCGTTTCGTTCGTATCACTGCGGGCGATCGTGTTAAAATGGAAATGTCCCCTTACGACCTCGACAAGGCCCGCATTGTTTGGCGTATTGGTTGATAATCTTGAATCCTCTCTAGATTGGACGGTTTTGTTTCTCGTGGTCACCTCAATTTCATGAAGTCCTTCACCTAATGATTTGACCCCGTTGACATAGCACGGTATCAAATGGCGCCACGTCAATAACCCGCGCTGTGATACAAATCGCTCAATACCAAGATGGCCGGATCGAACTGCAAGAGGTTCCGGTTCCTACTCCTCCACCCGGTGGAGTTTTAGTCCGAGTCGCTCATTCCGTCATCAGTCTCGGGACAGAAAAAATGAAGGTCGAACAGGCCAAAATGAACCTGTTCCAAAAGGCTAAAGCTCGCCCCGATCAAGTGCGTAAAGTGCTCGAGACCGCTCGGAATTTAGGGTGGCGCAACGCATTGGAAAAAGTTCGCAACCGGCTCGCCTCTCCCACTCCCATGGGATACAGTGCTGCGGGTATTGTCACTCAGGTTGACTCAGGAAATTCCCGTTTTCGCGTTGGTGATGTCGTGGCTTGCGGCGGTGCGGAATGCGCCTTTCATGCTGAATACATCGCCGTCCCCGATTTTCTTGCGGCTCCCGTTCCAAAGCCTGTCCCGACTTGGCAAGCAGCCTACACAACTCTGACCTCCATCGCCCTGCAAGCCGTCCGCCAGACCGAGCCTAAGCTAGGAGAACGAGTGCTTGTCATGGGCCAAGGTCTCGTCGGTTTGCTCATCACGAACCTGCTCAAACTTTCGGGAGCACGCGTGATGGCAGTGGATCTCATCCCTAACCGCCGTGGTTTTGCTGAGGCGATGGGTGCTGAGAAAACCGTCATTCTTGGAGAACAAAACCTCTCGGATGAGGTCCGCTTGTGGACCGATGGCTACGGCGTTGATTCGGTCGTCATTTGCACAGCCAGCCAAAGCAACACCCCCATCGAACAGGCTGCAGAGGCTTGTCGTGATCGCGGACGTATAGTCGATGTCGGCATCACGAAGATTGAATTGCCGTGGCGGTTGTTTGCTGAAAAAGAATTAGATTTTCGATTCTCCAGATCTTATGGCCCCGGTCGTTATGACGCCTCCTACGAATGGGGCGGGCAAGACTACCCCATCGGATACGTGCGATGGACCGAGCAACGTAATTTTCAAGCCTGCCTCCATCTGATGGCCGGTAACCAACTCAACCTCGCAGCCATCACCACGAAGCGGGTTCCTTTTCGCGATGCCCTGGAGGTCTATAAAGATTTGGCCGCTGGGACGAGCGAGATCGGCATTGTGCTCGAATACGCTGCAGCGATTCCCTCTGAAATATCATCGATATTATCAACGAAAGCCGAAATCAAGGCAGAGAAAAGTGAAGTCCCCAAAGCGACTCGGGTTCCAGCACCGATTCGTCATCTCGATATCATCGGCGCGGGCAACTTCGCTCGCACCATGCTCCTGCCACATCTGAAGGGTCAGATTGATTTTGGCACGGTCGTCAATGCGACCGCTCTCAGCGCGAACCATGTCAAAACTAAATTTGGTTTTGAAAATGCATCCACGAATCCATCGGATTCGTTTAACAATGCGGGCCCTCGCGCTGTCATCATTTCCACGCGCCACAACCAGCACGCTCCGTTAGTCATGGCTGCACTCAAAGCGAACCGAGACATATTCGTCGAGAAACCCATCTGTCTCACCGTCACGGAACTTCTCGAAATTGACCAAGCTTACGCGGCTAGCAAGTCCTCGATTCAGGTCGGTTTCAATCGTCGTTTTGCTCCAGCCAGCGCGATGCTTCAAAAGCTTTTGGCCGGCGCAGTCGGTCCCAAGTCGATTTCCTATCGAGTCAATGCGGGCAAGCTTGATCCTCAACACTGGTTTGCGAACATCAGCGAGAGCGGAGGGCGCGTTCTCGGAGAAACCTGTCATTATTTCGATTACTTTTGTTTCTTGTTTCAATCTCGCCCAGTGCGGATTTTTGCCCAACCCATCTGGCCACTAGTCGGCAAGCAGGATTACCCCGATAGCATCACCGCACAGGTCGAGTTCGCCGATGGTTCATCAGGTCAGTTGACCTACAGTGCGGTGGGCGATCCCTCCTATCCCAAGGAATCGTTCACTCTCCTCGCATCAGGCTTAGTTGCTGAAGTTAACAATTTTCTCGAGCTTCAAGTTTGGCGTGGCCGCAAGCACACCAAGACCAGCTTGAATTCCAAGGGGCATCCGGAGCAAATGGCTGCTTGGCTCCGTTTTCTGAAGGGCGAGACGAACCATCCATTTCCCTACGAATCTTCTCGCCCCTCGATGGCACTTACTTTTGCTGCGGTGCGTTCGATTCAAGAAGGGCGCAGCGTCGAAGTGGCTCTCTGACGACATGAGTAAACTCGCTTGGTATTGGCATCGTTTATGGGCCATGAGCCCGGGCGAACAATTTCTTCACGCCCGCAAAAAACTTCGTCAACGACTCGATTTGTTGACCCTCCCCAAGTGGCCGGAACTGCCTGCGTCGCCTCGCACATTCCCTGAGCTCCCTTCGATTAAAACAGCTCCTCAGGAACTCCGCCTCAAGCTCCGGGCCGATGTGGAACATATTCTCGCAGGCCGCTGGAAAGCCTTCGGTCATGTTCCCCTCCAAGTTGACCAACCACCTCGGTGGCATTTGGATTACCTCGTCGGTGAAGATTTTTTCGACACCAAACCAAGCTTTCAACTCGATCATCGCAAACAGGCGAGGGTAGGGGACATCAAACTGATTTGGGAACCTAATCGCTGGAATCAATTGGTGCGCTTGGCACTCGGTGCCTACCTACTCAATGATCAAAATGCCGCCAACACCTGTCAATCTTGGCTGGCCGATTGGCAAAAAAATAACCGACCCTATACTGGGCTGAATTGGACGAGCGGCCTCGAAACAGGTCTTCGTTTACTTCAGTTAGTTTGGATCGATTCCTTAATTCAAGCTTCTGGTTTCGCCCAGCCCCAATGGGCCGCTCTCTGCCGTGACTTAGCAGGGCCCCACGCTCATTATACTTGGCGTTACTGCTCCTTTGGGTCGTCGGCAAACAATCATTTGATCGGCGAACTCGCCGGCCTAGTTCTCGCGCTCGCCCGTTGGCCTGAGCTGGAAAAAATATCCACCACTTTGGATGCGCTTCAGCCACGCCTCGAGAAGGAAATTTTGCTTCAATTCGATTCCGATGGGAATAACCGAGAACAAGCACTGGGTTACCACTTGTTTTCTTGGGAATTTTGCTGGCAGGCAAAAGTCGCACTCGAAGGTGTGGGACGCACAGTCTCCGACGCTGCGACCAAACGACTTGAACTCGCTGGGCGTTTCTACGGTGACTTCAAAGTAGCCGGCGACTCGTGGGATTTTGGTGATTCGGACAACGCCTTTGTCTCCCCATTCTTTCTCGATGAAACTCAAGCGTCAAACGAATGGCGGGCTTGGTTCCGTGGGGAACAAAGCTCGGCCCTCTCGTGGTGGTGGGGTAGTTCGTTCGACAAAGGCTCTGCCCAGATTTCTCCCACCGATCGAGTTCTCACCCAAGCTGGCTACGCCATCTCGCACAATGGTCAAGCAGTTCTACGTTTTGACGCCTCGCCGCTAGGCTACCTCGCCACTTCCGCCCACGGTCATCTGGACGCTCTCCATGTTTCGCTTTGGCACGGAGACCAAGCCATCGTCATTGATCCGGGCACCGGAGCCTACTACCACGACTCCACCATTCGCGATTATTTGGCTTCGTGGGAAGCCCACAACGGCCCTCATTACCTCGACGAGTCCTTACCCCGCCGCCTCGGCACCTTCCTCTGGGCGGATGCTCACCCCAGCCCGAGTCTACGCGCAGAAAAAACTCCGCTCCATTCGCTCGTCGGTGAATTAACCATCGGCAACCGAAAGACACGCCGAACCATTTCCGAAATTGAAAACGGTTCTGGATGGATTGTAGTCGATGAGGGCAGCGACGAGGGGTGCCTCGTGGTGATTTGGAAATTTGCTCCGGGGATTCGCGTCGAGGCGATTTCTCGCAATTTTTATCGCCTGCACCTCCGAGACCGCCGTTTCATCATCGAGACCGACAACTGGGATGGTGACCGCTTAACCCTGCCCAACAACCCAGCAGCAACAGGTTGGACACGTGCTGAGTTAAACGAGTCTGATATCGCGGTGGTTTGTTCCCCCAATTTTCGTCGTTTGAGCGTTTCTACCCAATTGCGCCTGGAAACCGATACTCACTCGGGTCGAAAACATACCACAACTTTCCGCCTCGAAAAATGAGATGGCCCCGAAGCCCGCAATCCTGATCATTGTCGAGAACCTGCCGGTTCCTCTCGACCGCCGTGTCTGGCAGGAAGCATGCGCTCTTCGCGATATGGGTTACCAAGTGGTAATTATCTGCCCTCAAATGAAGGGCTACACAGCTTCCGAAGAGCTGCTCGATGGCATCCAAATCTATCGCCATAAGATCAGTCTCGAAGCCAATGGCATCCTCGGTTTTTTTCTCGAATACACCTCGGCACTTTGGGGAGAGACAATTCTCGCTTGGAAAGCTTTTCGTCGCCACCGGTTCAAGCTCATTCACCTGTGCAATCCTCCAGATATCCTCTTCCTAGTGGCTTGGCCTTTCAAATTATGGGGGGTACGCGTTATTTTCGATGTCCACGATCTCTGGCCGGAGATGTTCGAAGCCAAATTTAAGAAGGGCGGCCTGCTTTACAACGCAGTCAATCTAGCCCAACGCTTGACCTATGCCTGCGCGGATGTGGTTCTAGCGACGAACCAGACTAACCGCTCAGCCGCTTTACAGAACGGAAAAAAACAGCCCGAGGATGTGTTTGTCGTCCGTACCGCCCCTAAAATTCCCAACCTTGAAACTCCGGCTGATCTAGCCCTTAAAAAAGGACGACCTTACCTAGTGGGCTATGTGGGAGTCATGGGAAGTGCCGATGGAGTCCACTTCCTCATCGAGGCCATCAACCATATCGTGAACTCTATCGGACGCCACGACGTGCAGTTCTTGCTCATGGGTAATGGCCCAGAGTTTGACTCACTGGTGGCCTTACGGGATCAGTACAACTTGCAGAACTACGTTGATTTCCCGGGTTGGGCACTCAATGATTATCTATTTAAAGCATTAAAAACAATAGATATAGGCGTAACCTGCGATCCTCCCAACGCTTACAACCACTCCTGCACCATGAATAAAGTCCTCGAGTACATGGTTTTTGGCAAAGCCCAAGTCATGTTTGACTTGGTCGAGAGCCGAGCCTCCGCAGGAGAGGCCGCACTTTACGTCCCCGGTGAATCTCCACAAAGGTTAGCGGATGGGATTCTTGAATTGCTAGATGATCCAGTCCGTCGCGAAAAAATGGGCCAATTAGGGGCTTCACGATTACGTTCCGAGCTAAACTGGGAGCGATCCGTCGCCGAACTCGAACGTGCATATGCACGAGCCTTGCGCTAGGCTCATCAGGGCGATAAGGTGTCAGAAACTGGATCACATGAGCGAAGCTAAAGTGGAGCCAAGACCAAGTCTGGCGCAGGAGTTTACAGCCGAGCTGATCCTTTATTGGAAGCAGTGGCCCCACAAAATTCTTTTCGGCTGCTTATTCACAGCTTGGGTGCTGCTATTTGATTACTTTGGAAACTCGACCTTAGGTTACATGAACACTCCATCCATCTTTGGATGGCTGGAGTATTGTTACTACAATTCCGAGGATGACAGTTTTGGCCGTTGGATTCCTCTGATGGTGATCGGGCTTTTTTGGTGGAAACGTCAGGAAATGCGCGAGGCCATCTCGGGTCCCTGGAAAGGTGCCCTTCCTCTCCTGATCGCAGCGATCATCCTTCACCTCGCGGGATACATGATCCAACAAACCCGCATCTCGATGTTCGGATTCCTGCTAGGCATCTACTCGTTGCTTGGTCTGACTTGGGGGCGCAAATTCATGTGGGCCAGCACGTTCCCCATGGTGCTACTCGTCTTCTGCGTTCCTCTGAATGCGCTGGCTGAAACGATCACCTTCCCGATGCGCATCCTCATCACGAAACTCTCCGTTGGGGCGGCGCATAATATCTTGGGCATCGAAGTATTTAGGAACGGTTCCCAAATCATGAATGCGAAAGGGGTTGCAATGTATGATGTCGCCCCGGCCTGCAGTGGAATTAGAAGCTTGGTCACCTTGGTGGCACTCAGCTCCATCTACGGCTTTACCAGTTTCAAAACGGGGTGGAAACGTGGACTTATCGTGATCCTCTCCCTCCCGCTCGCGATTTTAGGCAACTGGGTGCGTGTGACCACCGTTATTGTGGTGGGAGAAGCCTTCGGTCTCCAGTATGGTTTGATGATCGAGCAGAAATTTGGTTTTATCACCTTTGCCGTAGCCCTAGGGCTGCTACTGCTCGTCGGTTCTTACCTGCGTGAGGATGTTGCTCCTCAATCCACCCCGAAAAACCCGGCCCCGAATCCAGAACCCGCATGACCCGTTCCGAGCTTAAGATATTTGGACTCGCTTGCCTCGTCATGGCCCTCTGCGCTCTGGTGTTACTTCGCCTTCAGCGCGCCCAGAAATTGGGCGTACCGGGCGTCCGCGTCGTACAAGAGGCCATTCGTAACGAAGCGGGTCGAGTTGTGGCCAACCAAAGCGTCTATCTCCCATCGAATGTCGAGGGATACACCTTTGGGAAGCAGCCGGTAACCGATATGGAGCTGAACTGGCTCCCAAAGGATACCACATACGGACGCGCGCATTACACCGCGAAGGATGGCTTCGAAACGCGTGCCAGCGTCGTGCTCATGGGCGCGGATCGCACCAGCATCCATAAACCCCAGTATTGCCTCGTCGGACAGGGATGGCAAATTGAGAAGACCGAAGTTGTCACCGTTCGGATTCCAAAACCTCACCCCTACGATATGAAGGTGATGAAGCTCACCACATCCATCCAACGCCGTGTTAATGGTCAGCCTCAAACGATTCACGGCCTTTACACCTATTGGTTTGTCGCCGATCAACAAATGACCCCGGATCACCTCGAGCGAATGATGCTAATGGCTCGGGATATGTTGACATCTAATACCTTGCAAAGGTGGGCCTACATCACTTACTTTTCTGTCTGTTATCCTGGAAGTGAAGGCTCCACTTTTGAACGCATGAAAGAAGTGATGGCCCTCACGGTTCCAGAGTTTCAGCTCTCCACCGGTCCGCAACTGGTTGGGCAGCAAGGATTTAGCAACGAATCATCTGGGAGTGCAGTCGCTCGATTAGGGGTCAGTTTGCCCGAATAGACACGCCATGTTTCGCCGCAAAAAACAGATTCTCGCCCGGCTGCAAAAAGCCTTGGACGGTTTTATTTTTTGCCTCGGGATATTCCTCGCTCATTTCCTCCGGAATAACTGGGAAATGCCTGTTTGGGCGGTCAATATGTTTGATGGAGTTCAAGCCATCCGACCGTTTTCCGTCTGGCTATGGCTTTTGGTCGTCATTTTTCCTTTGGGTCCGTTTCTTTTGGAAACTCAAGGTTTTTACCAACGATCCATTTCACCCTCACGGTTACGTTTAGCCTGGGGGGTGGCCAAAACTTGTGCTATTTTTGTTCTCGTTATCAGCTTCATTTTGATCCTTACGAAACAGGATCTCTCCCGAACAGTCATTATCCTTTTTGCCCCCATAAGTTGGCTTCTCCTCATGCTCAAGGAGGAGGGATTTCGATACTATCGCAACTCTGGTTTAGCAAATCCTCAGTGGCACAAACGCTTTATTTTGGTGGGCACGAAGGCGGACGCTCAACGGTTGGTGACTGATCTTCAAAAAGAACCCTCCAACCAACTAAAAATCGTCGCACAGTTTGATATCAATGACCACACGGTCGAGGATTTAGTCGAAGCCATGCACCGTGATTCGGTCAACGGCGTTTTAATTGCCGCCACCCACACCTACTTCGGTCAGATCGAAAAAACCATTCAGGCATGCGAAGTTGAGGGGGTCGAAGTTTGGTTGTTGGCTGATTTTTTAAACACCCAGTTCTCACATACCATTCTCGATGAATACCAGAACCGTCCGATTTTAATCTTTCGTCGGACTCCGGATGATTCATGGCACCACCTAGCCAAAAGTGCAATCGACGCAACCGGTTCAGCCATCGCTCTCTTGCTTCTGGCCCCCATATTGGTTCTGGCGGCTTTGATGGTTAAAATCCTTTCCCCGGGCCCTGTGTTTTTTAAGCAGCAGCGAAGCGGTTTGAATGGACGCCCCTTCACGATGTACAAGTTTCGCTCGATGGTGACCAATGCGGAGCAACGAAAACAGGAACTAGAGGTGTTCAACGAAATGACAGGCCCTGTCTTCAAAATCACCAATGATCCCCGTATAACTCCCCTAGGCCGTTTTCTTCGCAAATACAGCATCGACGAACTCCCCCAGTTATTCAATGTGCTGCGGGGCGATATGAGCTTGGTGGGACCTCGTCCGTTGCCGATAGAGGAAACACATCGCTTTTCCGATCTAGCCCATCGTCGCCGATTATCGGTTAAGCCCGGCCTCACCTGTCTCTGGCAAATTGAAGGACGAAGCAACGTTTTGGATTTCGCTGATTGGGTTCGGTTGGACTTGGAATATATCGATAATTGGTCCATCTGGTTGGATATTAAAATCCTCTTCAGAACCATTCCCGTTGTGGTTCGAGGCAGCGGTGCCAAGTAGCTTCAATTTTTATGACGAAATCAACCCCGGCTTTAAAGCCAAAAACCACCTCCGTCGTGACGGGCGGTGCCGGTTTCCTTGGGTCACACCTCACCGATTATCTTCTCAAACAAGGGCATTACGTAATCGCCATCGATAATCTGGTGACCGGGTCGATCGCCAACATTTCACATTTGGTGGGCAATCCCAATTTCAAATTTATCAATCAGGACATCACTGAGTTTATCTACCTGGACGTACCCGTGGATTACGTTTGGCATTTCGCCTCACCAGCCAGTCCCATTGACTATCTAGAATTACCCATTCAGACACTCAAGGTCGGCTCCCTAGGCACTCACAAAGCTTTAGGCTTGGCCAAGCACAAGAACGCACGAATCCTTCTCGCCTCGACTTCCGAGATTTACGGAGATCCTTTGATTCACCCCCAACCCGAGAGTTACTGGGGTAACGTCAACACCATCGGACCTCGAGGTTGCTACGACGAGGCCAAACGTTTTGGGGAAGCCCTTGTCATGGCCTACCATCGTGAGCATCAGGTGGACACACGCATCGTCCGCATTTTCAACACCTACGGCCCCCGGATGCGACTCAATGACGGCCGCGTCGTTCCCTCCTTCATCGGTGCCGCGCTTCAGGATCAGCCAGTAACCGTCTATGGAGACGGCTCTCAAACGCGCAGTTTTTGCTATGTTTCTGATCTCATCGAGGGCATCTACCGATTGATGATGAGCGAGACACATCTGCCCGTGAACATTGGCAACCCCCGCGAAATTTCCATGCTCAAATTTGCACACTCCATCATCGCCGCCACGCAATCAAAGAGCCAAATTATTTACACCCCCCTCCCCAAAGATGACCCAAAACTCCGCCAACCCGACATTTCCACCGCCCGTCAATTATTGAACTGGGAACCCATCATCGGCCTCGAGGAAGGGATGGAACTCACCATCGCCTATTTCAAAAACGTGGTCGAAAACCTTTCCGAAAAACCGAGAATCTAGTCCGATCGAATTTTTCGAATTTTTGTGTTTGACCCCAAGCCGGATATTCTTACAGTCTGCACCCGAGTTTCTCTACAGAGTTGTCACTGGGTTTGTTCCCGTGGGAACGTTTTGTTCTCGGAAGCTGTCAAACTGATAAATGATCAACAATAAATCATTTCTGAGCCTCGAATTCGGGGCAGGCAGTGTTAAGATCGCTGAGTTCGAATCGAACGAGGCGGGCTCACTGACGTTGAAACAGTATGGGATCAAACCTCTCGGGATTGAGGGTTCACAGGATGCGAAGCGCGAAGGTGCTCTCCAGAAAGCCCTAACCGAACTCCTCGCCCAGAACCAGTTCAAATCCAGACTGGCCAACGTCTGCGCTCCAGGCTTCCACGTCTTTTCAAAGTTTGTCAAGCTACCCCCCGTCGATAGCTCCAAGGTTACACAAATCATCCAATACGAGGCACAACAGAATGTGCCCTATCCTTTGGAAGAAGCGGTCTGGGACTACCAGATCATGGGTGCCACCAACACCGGCGAGATCGAGGTTTTCCTAGTCGCGATGAAAACCGAGATGGTCGAAGGACTATTTCGAGTCGCTGCCACAAGCAACATCAAGCTCCAATTGGTCGATGTCAGCCCAGCCGCACTTTGCAATTCCTTCCGGTTTAATTACGGTGATTTGGACGGATGCACCATGCTCCTGGACATCGGTGCTAAAACTTCAAACATCCTCTTTTTTGAGAAGGGTAAAGTTTTTTGCCGCAGCATCAATATCGGCGCGAATTCGATTACGCAGGACTTCGCTGCAGAGTCCAAAATGTCCTTCGCCAAAGCCGAAGAAGTCAAAATTCTTAAAGGTTCCGTCAGCTTAGGTGGAGCCTACGCTGAGCCGGAGGATCCTCAAGAAGCGGCCATCTCAAAAATCGCCCGCCAAGTGTTGACCCGCCTCCATATCCAAGTCAACCAAACCATTCAATTCTATCGCTCTCAACAAGGCGGCTCTGCCCCAGTGCGAGTGTTTCTAGCCGGCGGCGGATCCGTCCTACCCTATTCAAGAGAGTTTTTTGCCGAAAAACTCAGCATCGAGGTCGATTACTTTAACCCGTTCCGCAACATTCAATTTGAT